>NZ_LQYX01000025.1:0-64091 GCF_001587475.1 Geobacillus sp. B4113_201601 | reverse complement strand
ATTCACGAAACATGGTATTGATAGATCAATAGTTTGAACGTTTGACAGATTCGGTCAGCTGTACAAGTTGACATAATCAATTTTTATGATTTGAGGGGATGTGAGGGGTTTGCAAAATGGCCTCTTGCCGCCTTAGAAGGCTGGTGAAAAACAGCGATCGCCCCTAGCTGACGTCGGATGACGTGAAACGAGAAGCTGATGTCGCAAAGTTTCTCAATTCGAGAAACAAGGCGGTGAAGCAACCTGTTCCTTTTGTCACCATCCTTTTAAAGAGTCAAGAGTAAAATGAAGATGCTGTTGAAAGTAGTGGGCTTCGTGGAGAGGATTGAAACAACATTCCTGAGAGGGCTGGTGAAAAACGGTTGTTTCTTTTCAGCAATGGGGGAAGCGTTTGAAAGACGATCCTGATGCGACAAGGCTTTTCCGTTTGAGAAGCGAGGTGGGTAAGCGACCTGCTCCCTTAAATCACCGGCCTCTGAGAGACCTTGTTTAATCTGTTCAACAGTCAAGTTGAAAGAATTGGTCCTTGCGGAGAGGATCTAAATCTGCCATCCCGCCGGATTGCTTGACAAAGGATAGCGCATTTTTCGGCGGCTTGGTCTATGCAACACCTAGGAAGGGCGATGTTGCCGTTTTCCTGGGTGTTTTTTGTTTAGTTGAATGGCTGTTGTGTCACTGTGCGGGGGATGTTCGGCTTGCGCAACGGGCGGGAGTTGGCTTATGATGGAGAAAAGATGACATATCACCGTGGTTTGGCGATCAAGCAATTGGTGAATGACCGATTGGGTGACGCATGGCCAGACGGTTGGTGATGAGCGGACGATCTTCGTTTGCGGAAGTTGGTTTTTTCGACGGCTGGCCGCCGTGTTAGATTGGGCAAGGTGATGAATGGGGGAGCGATGAATGGGGATTTCAGCGAACGTGATCAAAGTTAGAAATGTCATCATTGGCGGCGACAAACCATGCCTTTGCGCGCCGGTTGTCGGGGCGGATGCAGAGCAGGTGCTGCGCGAGGTGGAGGAGGTTTGCCAAAAGAAGCCCGATCTGATCGAATGGCGGGCCGATTTTTTTCATCACATCGGCGATCAAGAGCGCGTGTTGGCCGTAGTGAACGAGCTGCGGCATGTGGCGGGAGACATTCCCGTTTTGTTTACCATCCGTTCGGAGCGGGAAGGAGGGCAGCCGATTTCGCTTGATGAGAAGGAAAAGCGGCAATTAATGAAAGCCGTGTGTGAAAGCGGAGCCATCGATCTTATTGACTGCGAATTCGCTTACGGGGAGCGCATCGCCGACGTGCGCCGCGTCGCTCATGATTGCGGGGTGCGGCTTGTTGTCTCGAGCCACCATTTCGATGGTACGCCTCCGGAAGAGGTGCTGGTGGACATGATGCGTCGAGCCGCGCAGAGCGGTGCGGATATAGCGAAAGTGGCGGTCATGCCGTCGTCGCCGGAAGATGTGCTTGTATTGCTCGAGGCGACGCAGCGGGCACGGCGGGAGCTTTCCATTCCCCTCATTACGATGTCGATGGGTGGGTTAGGCGCGATGACGCGGCTTGTCGGATGGCTGTTTGGTTCGGCGGTTACGTTCGCCGTCGGCCAACAAAGCTCCGCTCCAGGGCAAATCCCGATCGAAGACGTGCGGGCGGTGCTGTCGGTATTGCAAAAATATAGCCGTTGATTTGTTGTTACATACGGGAAGACGATGAGTTGCTGGCTGAAGGAGAAAGGGGAGTTCATCGTGAACAGGCAAACCGCCATCCCGCTCCGCGAGCGGAACATCATATTGATCGGCTTTATGGGGGCGGGAAAAACGACGATCGGGCAGCTGGTGGCGAAAAAGCTGTACCGCGATTTTATCGATGTCGACGCGGAAATCGAGCGGCGGCACGGGATGTCGATTTCGGAGATTTTCGCGCAAAAAGGGGAAGCGTACTTTCGCAAGGTGGAGCGCGAGATAATCATCGATTTATGCACGAAGACAAGGTTGAAAATTTTATCGCTTGGCGGCGGCGCGTATTTGCAGGAGGAGGTGCGGCGCGCCTGCCTCGCTCATGGGATCGTCTTTTTCCTTGACTTGTCATGGGATCAATGGAAAGAAGAGCGCCTGCCGCTCATTGTCGACAGCCGGCCGGTGCTGAAAAACAAAACATTGGAAGAGGTGGAGCAGCTGTTTTTCCAGCGGCAGTCGGCTTACGCCCTCCATCATTCCCGCGTGGTGCTGAATGAGCTTGAAGCCGAACAGGCGGCCGAGCAAATCGTTGGCTCGATCAAATGGACGTGGGATGTATATGAACCGAATCGATAGATGGTCATGACGAAAAGGCAGGCTCTTGTCGGGAGCTTGCCTTTTCGTGTTGGATGGCCGCGGCAAGAGCCGGTGGCGGAGCGGGAATCTGACGGTAATGATGCAGGCCGACTTCGTGCCTCGGTTGGATGGCTGCATCGAAAGCTGGTGACGGAGCGGGAGAGGCCGGCGTTGTCATCGCGGTTTTTCCAATAAGTGGGGTTGGCGGGCCCGGTCAAAGCGGTTCGCGGGCCAGATCCGCTTGTCCTCACCTTGCGTTCAGTCTCGCATCCTTGATCGGCAAGGGTGTGGATGTGAGTGATGGACGGACTCGTTTTCAGAAGCCGTCAGAGAGGCTTGTTTCGTGTTGGGGATCGGACATGGGGGCGCGTTCTGCGAGTGGGGGAGGACGAACGGCCCAGCGTTTCTTTTCTTTTTTGGGCAGAAATGCCTGTTTGTGCTTGCTGGACAAGCGCTCCTTTTGTTATAAGGAAGATACCGGGTGTGAGGGAGAGTGGGGAGATGGAGAAAAGGGCGTTCCGCTGGCTTTATGTGTATATTGTCTTGGTGGTGCTGCTTCTGTCGGCGCCGTATTGGCTTTGGTGGCTGAAGCCGGAAACGGAGCTTGAGCTGCTCATTGTCGATGACACGGTGCCGGATCGGTCGTACCGCGAGCACCAAGGGCTTGTTTGGCTGCTCCGGGCGCAAGAGTACGTGCACCGGAACGGTGAGACGTATGATGCGGCGCGCGATTATGTCGGATTTGTGCCAAAGGGCGGCGGGGCATACGAAGTGCGCCCACTTCCGAACACGATGGATGGCTATGATGCCGTGTATGTCGCCGACGGGGAGCGCTCATTTTCATTCCCGGCGCTGGAAGGGAATGTGCTGCCGGCTCGGCAGTTTTACACGTACACGTGGCCGACGTGGGAGACGCCGCGCTACCACGAGCGGCTGAAGCCGTCGTATGAAGCGATGAAAGCGGCGTTTTCCGGCGCAGACATCGCCAAGCGACAAGGAAACGAATAAGAAGCACGCCCCGCAACATTGGCCGCTGTTTGACATAACGATGATCGATCAAGGCGGTTGTCTGTCCAAGAATTTGGCAAGCACGAGACAAAAGCCCAACCGGCCGTCAAGCAAAAAACATGCTGGCGGCCGGCGGGCTTGTTTCTTTTTCAGTTTTCAGGAGATTTCGTTTTGTTCAGCCCGGGAACGGAGTTTTCGTTCATGTTGGAGAGTTTTGCGGGCGAGGAAGTCAACCGTTTCCTGCGTTTCCGACCATTCAAGGCGCCAATAGTTCATTTTCGTTTCCAAGCGCTCAAATCGAGCATCCGTGCGCTTTTCCAAATCCAAAAGTTTTTGGTGCAACCGGCCTTCCGCCTCTCGAATTTTGGCATACAGCCGATTTTCGGTATCCTGAATCTCGGCGCGCAATCGGTCTTCTGTTTCTTGAAGTTCAGTACGTAATCGGTTTTCTGTATCTTGAATTTCGGCGCGCAATCGATCTTCCATTTCCTTCATTTGTTGACGGAGTTGATCGGAATGCAAGTCAAGCGCCTTTAGAATTTGCTGCACGATCGTTTCGCCTTCCATGAGTTTCACCTCCTTTACTCTGATCATAGCACATGGCCGGCATCGGGAAAATGAAAATCTAGTCCACTCGTTTCATTTTTTCACCAAACTTTCACCAACATTATGTAACGTAACCATAGAAGACGGGTGATGATAAGAAGCATGTTGTATCACCCCCCTTGTTTTTCAAATGAAGAGACCTTGGGTGGGATCGGCTTCTCGTTCCATGTCATCTGGCGTCGGTTAAGGGGCATCGCTGCGGTTCCCCTTAGTAGAAAAAAAGAAAACGAGAGAAAGGGAGCGTTCATGAAGAAAAAACAATGGAAATTGGATGGATGGATCATTGCAATCATAGCTTGGTCGGCTTTTTTGCATCTCTATCAAATAGGAAACAGCGGTTCTAACGTCTATTACACGGCAGCGGCGAAAAGCATGGCGGCAAGCTGGAAGGCGTTTTTCTTTGCCGCCCTCGACCCGGAGGGATTTATTACCGTTGATAAGCCCCCAGTCGCTCTTTGGTTGCAGGCGCTCAGCGTGAAACTGTTTGGCGTTAGTGATTGGAGTGTTTTGCTTCCGGAAGCGGTGGCGGGGATCGCGTCTACATGGATGATTTATGTCATCGTCCGGCCGTGGGCCGGACAGACAGCGGCGCGGTGGGCAAGTTTCGCCTTTTCTTGCACCCCGGCGTTCGTCGCTGTGGCGCGGACGAACAATATCGATGCCGTTTTGGTGTTCACATTGCTCTTTGCGACTTGGATGCTGATGAAGGCGGTGATGACGCAACGATGGACGTGGCTGGTTGGCAGTTTTGCGGTCGTCGGCATCGGATTCAATATGAAAATGTTGCAGGCGTACATGGTGCTCCCGGCGTTTTACTTATTTTACTGGCTCGCTGGGCGGGGGCCGTGGAAAAAACGGGCCGGGCATTTACTGGTGGCGACGATCGTGCTGCTTTCGGTTTCGCTTTCGTATGCGGCTGCGGCAGCGCTGATTCCTGCTGAAAAGCGTCCGTATATCGGGGGCAGTCAGACGAATTCTGTGTTAGAGTTGGCGCTCGGATATAACGGAATTGAGCGGTTGACCGGGGAAGCTGGACCTGGTGGCGGAAAGGGGAGGGCGGATGTTAATGGCAACGCGCAGCCACCTGTTGATGACAGGGCGCCGTTCAACGACAAAGCGGGAACGGCGTTTCCGGATGGGTCAGGAGGGGCGCCGCCAACGGTGGGCAGTCAACTGCAAAGTCCGCCATCTGTGCCTAGAGGTGGGATGGGTGGCATTGGTGGCGGCGAGATTGGTGACCCGGGCGTCTTTCGTTTGTTTCAGCTGCCGCTTGCTGGGCAGGCGAGCTGGCTGTTGCCGTTTGCGGCTGTTGTAGCGATCGGTTTGGGAATAGACGTATGGCGACGCCGGCAGATAACCGCGTTTCATCAATTCTTGCTCTTTTGGTTCGCCTGGCTTGGTCCGATGCTCGTATTTTTTAGCATTGCCGGATTTTATCACCGCTATTATTTAAGTATGCTGGCGCCGGCTATAGCGGTATTAGTGGGGGCAGGTGGAGCGATGTTGGCGTCCAGCGAACGGTGGACGAGATGGTTGTTCCCGGCCGCCCTAGTGGCGACGTATGCGTTTGAAGGATGGACAGCTTGGCAGTACCGTAGCTCGTTCTCCCCAGTATGGCCGCTCGCTGTCGGATTTTACGGACTTGCAATGGTTTGCCTTTGGTTCGCGATGGAAGGCCGCGAGCATGTGAGGCGGATCGTCTATCGAGCGGCGCTCATTGGCGTGCTGGCATTGCCGGCCTATTGGTCGCTGACGCCAGTGCTATATGGGACAAACAGCACCATTCCATACGCTGGACCAGATTTACAACGAGATAGAGGCGCGCCCATGCCGACAGCCGCGATGCCGGATGGACAAGAGGAGCGTTCGCTGAGAGGAGAGACGGGCCAACCTGGCGATGGAGCGGGGCGGTGGCAAACTTCGCGCTCGTTGACAGCGTTAGTGTCGTATTTGGAGCAGCGTGCGGGTAAAGCCAAATATTTAGCGGCCACCATCCGCGCGACCGAAGCGGCGGAGTTGATGCTTCACACCGATCGAGCGGTGATGGCGATGGGCGGATTCGGCGGAACGGATCCCGTACTAACGCCGAAGAAGCTAGAGAAAATGGCTCGCAACGGTGAGGTGAAGTATTTTCTCCTTTCCGGTGAAGGGCGAGGAAATCAGGAGCTTGTTCAATGGATTCAAACACATTGCAAAGAAGTTCCATTTTCAGAATGGAGTGGCGGAGAAAAGGCCTTAAACGGTGGAATGGAGCGCAGAGAAATGACGCTCTACGTATATAACGGATAAAGGGCTCGAGAAAAACAGCCGACATCCATCGCTGTTTTCATTAGTAGAAAAGCGTTTTTTATGGGATTCTCTATTAAAATAATTGAAGCTGATTCAAGCCGATCATTGGCGGGTGATCTGCTTCGTAGCCGAGGAAATTCATAGAGGAAAACGTAAAGCAGCCGGTGGCAAAATTGGTGAGGGTGTTCGTAGCCGAAGAAATTCATAGAGGAAGCAAGGAGGGAAATCAATGGCGACCTATTCTGTCATTATTCCTGTCTATAATGAAGCGCTTGTGATCCGTGAGACGTACCGACGGCTGAAAACAGTGATGGAGCAAACAGGTGAGCCGTACGAATTGTTGTTTGTGAATGACGGCAGCACCGATGGGACGCTCGATATCTTGAGGGAACTGGCCGTGAAAGATGAAACGGTGAAGTACATTGACTTCTCCCGCAATTTCGGCCATCAAATCGCGATTACAGCAGGAATGGATTACGCCTCTGGCCAAGCTGTTATCATCATTGACGCCGACTTGCAAGATCCTCCTGAACTGATTTGGGACATGATCGCGCGATGGAAAGAAGGGTATGATGTTGTCTATGCCCGGCGCGTCAAGCGGAAGGGGGAGACGTTGTTCAAGCGATGGACAGCGTATGTGTTTTACCGCTTGCTGCGGGCAGCGACCGAGATCGACATTCCCACTGATACCGGCGATTTTCGTCTCATTGACCGGAAAGTGTGCAATCAGTTACGCTATATGAGGGAGCGAAATCGTTTTGTCCGCGGGCTTGTCAGCTGGGTCGGTTTTCGGCACATAGCGGTGGAATACGAGCGAGAGCCGCGGCTGGCTGGGGAGACAAAGTATCCATTGAAAAAGATGATTCGTTTTTCGTTAGACGGCATTACGTCTTTTTCGCATAAGCCGCTCAAATTGGCGAGCTGGCTTGGGTTTGCTTTGTCGGCGGCAAGTGCAGTCGGCATGATGGCGGTATTGTACTTGAAGTGGTTCACCCATTCGACCGTGGCCGGATGGGCATCGCTGTTGATGGTCATGCTGTTTTGCAACGGAGTGACGATGACGATGCTTGGGATTACCGGTGAATACATCGGCCGCATTTACGATGAAGTGAAAGAGCGGCCTCTGTATATTGTCAATGAAACATGGGGAGTCGGAACGAGACATGAACGAAAGCCTTCCTACATTCCGTAAAGAAAAACAAGCCTTATGGCGGTTTGCCGTCGTCGGGGTGGGCAATACGGCGGTCGACTTCGCTGTCTTTTTTCTGCTCACCGCCGCAGGCGTTCCTGCGGCCGCGGCGCAAGTCGCTTCTTATGGCGCCGGGGTGGCAAACAGCTACGTTTGGAACCGGCGCTGGACGTTTCAAATGAAGCAAAGGGCGAATATCGGGGAACTGCTTCGGTTTCTTGCCGTCAACGGGCTGTCGCTCGGAGTGTCGCTTGTCGTCTTGTTGGCGGCCGAACGGCTCGGCCCGCTTTGGCTCGCGAAAGGTGTGGCCACGGTCATGGGCATGGCGGTGAACTTCGTTGGCAGCCGCTGTTGGGTGTTTGCGGCACCGCGAAGCGAACGTTGACAGAAAGCAGGGAAGGAGGACAACGAAAACGACCCGAAAGCCATAGGCGGTCCGGGTCGTTTTCTGGTTAGGAGGGACTGTAAAGGAAAACGATATTTTCCCAAGTGTACTGCTTTTCAGAAAAAGGAATAAAGGTGCTTCCAAATCGGGAAGCGAGGCGGTCGACCATTGTTTCAAGGGCAATGATGCCCGGCGCAGCCAAGACGCCGGCGAGCGCCGCTGCTGCTCCCGCCTCAGACAAGAAAATGTGCGATTCGGCTTCCAATATCACCTCATCTCCCGGGCGGCAATGCGTCAAGATGGCGACTTCGTTTCCTTGCGTGCCGCTTGTGACGAACAAGGCGTCTTCTTTTCCAAGCATTTTGGCCGCCAACGCTTCTCAACGGTTGACGGTCGGATCTTCGCCGTATACGTCGTCACCGACTTCGGCTTCTGACATCGCCCGGCGCATCTCTGGCGTCGGTTTGGTCACGGTATCGCTGCGAAAATCAATGAACGGCATCGTGGCCCCCCTTCTTTCCTGATCGTTGTGTGCATCGAAAGAACGGGAGTGCAGGGGGTCCCGCTTCCCGCCTTTGGTTACACGGTTCGAATTTGCCCGGTCCCGTACACGAGCGATTTCGTTGTCGTGATGGCCACAAGCCCCATCGGCCCGCGGGCATGCAGCTTTTGGGTGCTGATGCCGATTTCCGCCCCGTAGCCGAACTGTTCGCCATCCGTGAAGCGGGTGGACGCGTTATGGTACAAGACCGCCGCGTCGACCGCTTGGAAAAAGCGGCGGACGTGCGCCTCGTTTTCGGTGATGATCGCTTCCGAATGTTTCGTCCCGTAGCGGCGGATATGCTCGATCGCTTCATCGACATCGGCGACGAGTTTCACGGCTAAAATCGGCGCCAAATATTCCGTATGCCAGTCTTCTTCTGTCGCTTCGTTGACAAACGGATGCATAGCGGCAAGGCGGCGGTCGCCGCGCAGCTCGACGCCGCGAGCGTGAAGCGCCTCAAGCAGCTCGCCGGCGTGCGGCCACTGTTCGTGAATGAGCACCGTTTCGACGGCGTTGCAGACGGACGGACGCTGCAGTTTGGCGTTTACGACGATATCGACCGCCATCGACCGCTCGGCTGATTCGTCGATGAAAATATGGCAGTTGCCGACACCGGTCTCGAGCACTGGCACGGTGGCGTTTTCGACGACCGAGCGGATCAACCCCGCTCCGCCGCGCGGAATGAGGACATCAAGATAGTCGTTGAGGCGGAACATGCGCTGGGCCGTTTCCCGGCTCGTGTCTTCGAGCAGCTCAATGGCGGTTTCCGGGATGGCCGTTGTGCGAAGCGCCTCTTTCATGACGGCCACAAGCGCTTTGTTGGAATGAAGCGCCGATGAGCTGCCACGGAGCAAGACGGCATTGCCCGTTTTTAGGCAAAGGCTGGCGGCATCGACCGTCACGTTCGGGCGCGCCTCATACACCATGCCGATCACCCCAAGCGGCACGCGCACCGTTTGAATGCGAAGCCCGTTCGGCCGCGTCCATTCGGCTACGATTTCCCCGACCGGGTCAGGCAATGAAGCGACTTGGCGGACGCCACCGATGATTTGATCGATCCGTTCATTCGTGAGCTGCAGCCGGTCAAGCAAAGCCGGCGACAGCCCTTGCGCGCGGCCGGCGGCCATATCGTTTTCGTTTGCCGCCAAAATGACGGCCCGTTCGCGGTCGATGGCTTGGGCGATCTGTTCCAATGCCGCGTTTTTTTCTTCGGTAGACAGCATGGCTAACGTGTGTGCCGCCGTTTTCAACCGTTCGGCTTTTTCCAGCAGTTCGTTCATCTTTGGACACGCTCCTTTCGCAAAGTGACCCAATTGTCGCGGTGGATGACTTCCGGGCGGTGAAGGTAAGAGTATTGCCGGGCCTCTTCGCTCGGCCGCCCTTTCACTTTTTTCAAATCGGCGGCGGCGTAATACACTTGGCCGCGGCCGATGGTAATGCCTTTTTCATTGACGACGTCGACGACATCCATCGCATGGAAGTCGCCGGAAACGGCCGTGACGCCGGCGGGAAGCAAGCTTTTCCCGCGCACAAGCAGCGCTTCCTCGGCGCCGCTGTCAACGGTGATCGTGCCGGAAACGGGGGCGTGATAGGCGATCCATTGCTTGCGCATTTGCATTGGTTTCGGAAACGGAACGCCGATGTACGTACCGTCGCCTTTTCCAGCCAAAATATCGGCGAGCTTTTCTTTGCCGCTTTCCGTGCCGATGAAGACGCTGACACCGAACGAGAGCGCTTTTCGGGCGGCCAACAGCTTTGAGCGCATGCCGCCGGTGCCGACCGCTGAGCCGCTGTCGCCGGCTGAGGCGAGCATCTCGCTTGTAATCTCCGGCAAAAAGGCATACTTTTTCGCCTGCGGGTTCGTTTTCGGATTGGCGTCGTACAGCCCGTTAATGTCGGTGAGCAAAACGAGCGCATCGGCGTGCAAAAAGCCGGCGACCAAGGCGGAAAGCATGTCATTGTCGCCAAACGTCAGCTCCTCAGCGGAAACCGGATCGTTTTCGTTAATGACTGGGACGGCGCCGTGCTCAAGCAATGTCGTGATCGTCGTAAACAAGTTGCGAAACCGCTCGCGGCTGTAAAAATCGCTGCGCGTCAACAACAATTGGGCGGCGGTGAAGCCGAATCGGGCGAACGCCGAACTGTACGCCTGCATGAGCAGGCTTTGTCCGACGGCGGCGGCCGCCTGTTTGCCGGCGAGCGTCGTCGGCCGCGCCGGGTAGCCTAACGGTCCGAACCCGGCCGCGACCGCCCCCGAAGTGATGAGAATGACGTCATGGCCAAGCTGTTTCAGGTGTGCCATGGCTTCGACGTGATCATGAAGTTTGTCAAGGCATAGGCCGCCTTTTGGATCGGTGAGCGAGCTGCTTCCGATTTTGACGACGACGCGCTGCCGTTTCATGGCGTTCCCTCCTTTGCGAGTTTTGCCGCTGTCGATTCCATTGTTGTTTGCCGCCCGTTGGAAAGGCGGCCAACAAAAAAAACGCTTCTCCTCCTTTGGCAAAAGGACGGAAAAGCGTTCCGCGGTACCACCTTTTTTGGCGCACAAAGCGCCCACCTCTGGCCTATAACGCAGGCATGCGGCTTATGTTTGCATAAGCGGCCGTCTAGGGCAGGTTCAACCGGCTTCCCGCGAGGAACCTTCCAGCCTATGGGTTCCACTCTCTGGCGCGTTCCCTCGGTTTACTAGTCCCGTGCCGTTCCCGTTGATCCATTGTCATCGTCCAGAACGATAGATAGTTTGTAAGAAATTATGCCGGCAAATTCGGCTGTTGTCAAGAGAGAAGGAAACGGAACGATCAACGCAGCGCAAACCGCTCGTTGTCCTCCATCGGGAAACCGGGCGACCAATGTGTTCCGTGCCGCCTTCCCCGCTTGCGGCCGTTGTCCTCCGCCGGGAAACCCGGTGACCGCCGTTCCGTTGGGTGGAAGCATGGAGAAAAAGCGCAAACCGTCTTTATTTCCCAGCGAACGCTGGCCATGGTACGAACAGCATTTTCACCAGCTTTTCCGGTCTGTTTGGCGAGGCGATCGGGATACAGCCGCTTTCGCTGGCGCAAAGGAATGGCGAACGGCCGGAGCTTGGCTGGGAAGCGGCGCTGCCGCTGACTTGGATTGCAGGCAGCAAATGAAAACGTATTCAAAATAAAGATAATTGTCTTTCTATTAGAAAAAGTGGTACAATACTAGCAACCTAGCACTTTGTACGATGGAGGGACAACAGATGAAAAAACGGCGCAGTGACATGATCAAAAAAGGGTTTGACCGTGCTCCGCATCGGAGTTTGCTGCGGGCGGCTGGCGTGAAAGACGAAGATTTTGACAAACCGTTTATTGCCGTGGTCAACTCGTACATCGACATCATTCCGGGGCACGTCCATTTGCAAGAGTTTGGAAAAATCGTCAAAGAAGCGATTCGCGAGGCGGGCGGCGTCCCGTTTGAAATGAATACGATCGGCGTTGATGACGGCATTGCGATGGGCCATATTGGGATGCGCTATTCGCTTCCGAGCCGGGAAATCATCGCGGATTCGATTGAAACGGTCATTTCCGCGCACTGGTTTGACGGTATGGTGTGCATTCCCAACTGTGACAAGATTACGCCGGGGATGATGATGGCAGCGATGCGGCTCAACATCCCGACGATTTTCGTCAGCGGCGGGCCGATGAAAGCCGGTGTCACGAAAGATGGGCGCAAAATCTCGCTTTCGTCCGTGTTTGAAGGCGTCGGCGCGTATTTGGGTGGAACGCTCGATGAAAAAGGGTTGGAAGAGCTCGAACGCTACGGCTGTCCGACGTGCGGGTCGTGTTCCGGCATGTTTACCGCCAACTCGATGAACTGTTTGGCTGAAGCGCTTGGGTTGGCTTTGCCGGGCAACGGCACGATTTTGGCGGTCGACCCGGCGCGCAAAGAGCTCGTCCGCCGCTCAGCGAAGCAGCTCATGTATTTGATTGAGCATGATATTAAGCCGCGCGACATCGTGACGGAAAAAGCGATTGACAACGCGTTCGCGCTCGATATGGCGCTCGGCGGCTCGACGAACACGGTGCTGCATACGCTGGCGATCGCCAATGAAGCGGGCATTGACTACTCGCTCGAGCGGATCAACGAAATCGCCGCCCGCGTGCCGCACTTGGCGAAGCTCGCACCGGCCTCCGATATTCATTACATTGAAGATTTGCACGAAGCCGGCGGCGTCTCGGCGGTGCTGAATGAATTGGCGAAAAAAGAAGGGACGCTGCATTTGGATACGCTGACCGTCACCGGCAAGACGCTCGGTGAAAACATCGCCGGCTGTGAAGTGAAAAACGATGACGTCATTCGGCCGATTGACAACCCGTATTCGGAAACGGGGGGCCTCGCCATTTTGTTCGGCAACTTGGCTCCGGACGGTGCCGTCATTAAAACGGGCGCGGTTCAAGGCGGCATTACCCGCCATGAAGGCCCGGCGATCGTCTTTGATTCGCAGGAAGAGGCGCTGGAAGGCATCGCCAGCGGCAAAATCCAACCGGGTCATGTCGTCGTCATCCGCTATGAAGGGCCAAAAGGCGGTCCAGGCATGCCGGAAATGCTGGCGCCAACATCGCAAATTGTCGGCATGGGGCTTGGCACCAAGGTGGCGCTTGTGACCGACGGCCGCTTCTCCGGCGCCTCGCGCGGCCTGTCGGTCGGGCATGTGTCTCCGGAAGCGGCGGAAGGCGGCCCAATCGCCTTCATCCAAGACGGCGATATCATTGAAATCGACACAGTGAAACGGACGATCAACGTCAAGCTGTCCGACGAAGAGCTCGAACGGCGCAAAGCGAACTGGAAAGGCTTTGAGCCGAAAGTGAAAACCGGGTACCTCGCCCGCTACTCGAAACATGTCACCTCGGCGAGCACGGGCGGGATTATGAAAATTTAGTAGTTTGTCGTATGGATGGATCGAAATCCGTTCACGCAACGCTTCTGAGGATGATGAAAATTTAGTGGTTTGTCGTATACCGCGTTCGCTTGATAAAGCGCGGCAAGATGTCGAGGAGATGATGAAAATTTAGCAGTTTGTCGCCTAGCAGAGGCGGAAGCGCATATGATCACGAAGGGGATCCAGCCGTTGACGGATCCCCTTTTTTATTTTGTCGCGCCGATTTCACGATATGAAAAGCGTATTCGACTATATAAGTTGCAATTTGGGTTTACATGGCATTGTTCAATCTTCTTGTCACCGTGCCAGCTTGTCAGGTGATAAAGCCGGGACATGGAGGTCGGAAATTCTTTATTACAACCTATATCGTATGAAGCACGGGAGCGCCGCAAACAACGCCTTTGGCGCGGACTTCGGCTGCGGGGCGCCTGTTTCTGCGTGCCTTTGTCAGAAACGAAGAACCGAAAGCGGCTGCTTTTTTCTTGGCGGATGAAGGCAAAAACGATATTGACATTTTATAATATTTAGACTATTTTAAGATTAGATATGATATTTTATATATATTACGTTTATATAACGTTATATATTTTTGTATTTTTGGAAGCGCTTTAAAAAGGAGGGCGGAAACGATGATTTTCCATGACATCGAGACGGCTGCACGCTGGGAGCTTGAGGCGCTCCAGCTCGAGCGGCTGCGGGTGACGGCAGAGCGGGTGTATGCGCGGGTGCCGTTTTATCGGCAACGGTTTGAGGAATGCGGAGTGAAGCCGGAGGACATCCGCACGCTTGAGGATGTGCGCAAACTCCCGTTTACGACAAAGCGGGATTTGCGGGACCATTATCCGTTTGGTCTGCTCGCGGTCGATCTTTCCCAATGCGTCCGTGTGCACGCTTCAAGCGGCACAAGCGGCAAACCGACGGTGGTCGCTTACACGAAGAAGGACATTGAGCACTGGGCCGATATTGTGGCGCGGGCGATTGTCATCGCGGGCGGAAAACCGGGGGATGTGATTCACAACGCTTATGGATACGGGCTGTTTACGGGCGGGCTCGGGCTGCATTATGGCAGCGAGCGGCTTGGCGCCGTGACGGTGCCGGTATCCGGGGGTAACACCGACCGGCAAGTGATGATCATTGAAGATTTTCAGCCGACCGTCATTTGCGCCACGCCGTCCTATGTATTGAACATTGCCGAGCGGATGAAAGAGCTGGGCAAAGACCCGCGGCAAACATCGCTCAAATACGGCATCTTCGGGGCGGAACCGTGGTCCGAGGAAATGCGGCGCACGCTTGAAGAAACGTTTGATATGAAGGCGTGCGACATTTACGGGCTGAGTGAAGTGATCGGCCCGGGGGTGGCGATGGAATGCCACGAAGCGCAAAACGGCCTCCATATCGCCGAGGACCATTTCCTCGTGGAAGTGATCGACCCGAACACGCTCGAGCCGGTGGCGGAAGGGGAAGAAGGAGAGTTGGTGTTTACGAGCTTGATGAAAGAGGCGTTTCCGGTCATCCGCTACCGGACGGGCGATATCGCTTCCGTGACGAGAGAGCGGTGTGCTTGCGGGCGGACGACGGCGCGCATGTCGCGGGTCAAGGGGCGGGTTGATGATATGATCATCATCCGCGGCGTCAACGTGTTCCCGTCGGAAATTGAACACCATCTGCTTCGTGTCTCGGAACTGGCTCCGCACTATCAGCTGCACCGTCTCCGAAACGGACATTTGGAAGCGGTGGAATTGCATGCCGAAGTGACCGAGCAATTTTACGGTGAGATAGGCGGAAAGTTGCAAGGGGAAGCGGTCGACCGACTCATCCACCGCATTCAAGCGCTGCTGAAAACACACTGCCTCATTTCGATTGACGTTCATCTCCATCCTCCAAAAACGCTCCCGCGCTCGGAAGGAAAAGCGGTGCGTGTCGTTGACCGGCGCGGACAAGAGCATGCGGTGTAACGATTGAAAAAATAGTTGCTAATTTTATAACGTTAAAATATAATAACGTTAAATAAACGTTATATATTAAAATTTTTACAGGAGGAGGAAGGATGGCAGCGATGATGACGTTCACCCGCCTGTCAGATGAGGAGAAATACGAACGGTTTATGCAGCGCATCGAGGCGGGGGAAAAGATCGAAGCCGATGACTGGATGCCGGATGAATATCGAATGACGCTCATCAAGCTGATTGCGATGCATGCGGTGAGCGAAATTATGGGAGCGCTTCCGGAAAAAGAATGGGTGCCGAAAGCGCCGTCGCTGCGCCGGAAGCTTGGCATCATGGCGAAGGTGCAGGACGAGATGGGGCACGGCCAGCTGCTGCTGCGGGTGGCGGAAGATTTGCTGGCGCCGCTTGGGAAAACGCGGGAAGATATGATCGAAGATTTATTGAACGAACGGTTGAAGTTTCATAATGTGTTTCATATGCCGGCGCCGACATGGGCGGACGCCGGGCTGATCGGGTGGCTTGTCGACGGGGCGGCGATTATGACGCAGACGAACATGCTGGATGCCTCATACGGACCGTACGCACGGGCGCTGAAGCGCATTTGCGCCGAGGAAGTGTTTCACGCCCAGCACGGCGAGTCGATCATTTTGGCGCTCGCCGAAGGGACGAAGGAGCAGAAGGAGATGCTGCAAGAGGCGCTCAACCGTTGGTGGGAGGCGTTGCTCATGTTTTTCGGCCCGCCGACGGCCGACACGACGGGAACCTCGAAGCAAGACATCACGATCAAATACCGCATCCGCACGAAAACGAATGAACAGCTGCGCCAAGACTTCTTTACGAAATATGTGCCGCGCATTGGGGCGCTTGGTCTGAAGATTCCGGATGAGACAATGCGTTTTGACAAAGAGAAGGGCCAATGGATTTACCGGCAGCCGGACTGGGAGAAGTTTAAACAAATCATTCGCAACAACGGTCCAAAATCGCAAGAGCGGCTGGAGCTGCGGCGGACGGCATACAAGCAAAACGCCTGGGTGCGCGAGGCGCTCAGTGCGGTGCGGACGGCCGGATGAGGAGGGATGGCCATGGCGGGGAAAGAACAAGGGTTTTATCAAGTGTTTGAGGTGTTCAGCCGCAAAGCGCCGGATGCACCGATGCAGCATCAATTCAGTCTGCTTGCCCCCAATGAGGAGATCGCGCTCGTGATGGCGCAGGAAAACTTTATGCGCCGTGAGCCGGTCGCTGACCTTTGGGTCGTAAAGCGGGACTATATCCGGCGGATGAGTGAAGACGAAAAAGCAGCGCTCAAGCGGCTTGACAACAAAGATTACCGGCTGACGCGGGGATATGGGGATTTGAAAAAGCGGTGGCGCAAATACGAACAACAGGCGTTGGACGAAAAAGAAATTTTGTCATGGAAAGGCGAGATTCAACGATGAGTGAAAAGCATGTCGATGCGAACGGCCGGGAGGCGTTGACGGAGCTGTTGTTCCAGCTGGCCGACGATGACTTTTTGCTTGCCTACCGCGGCTCGGAATGGCTCGGCCTGGCGCCGCATATTGAGGAGGACATCGCGTTTTCTTCCATCAGTCAGGACACGATGGGCCATGCGGCCATGTATTATCAGCTGCTTGAAGATCTTGGCTGTGGATCAGCCGACGAACTGGCGCACGCCCGCCCGGCTTCGGCCCGGCGCAATGCGGTTTTGCTCGAACGGGCGAACGGCCCGGGGCATTATTTGCGTGAGCCTCGCTATGATTGGGCGTTCACCGTTGTTCGCCACTATTTTTATACGCAGGCGAAGCGCGTCCGTCTCGAATCGCTGACCAAAAGCAGCTATGCCCCGCTCGCGGAAGTAGCGGCGAAAATTCAAGTGGAGCTGCACTACCATTTGCTTCATTGGCATACGTGGTTTGTCCAGCTGACGAATGCCCCTGGGGAAGCGCGGACGCGAATGACCAAAGCCATTCAAGACGTGGCCGCTGATTTTGCCGGTGTGTTGACGCTCGGAGCGAAAGGAACGGACATGGTGCGGTGGGGGCTGATTGATGAGGAAAAGGTGCTGACCGAAAACACCATTGCCGCGCTGGCGCCGGCGTTTGCCGAAGTGGGGCTTGAGTGGCCGATGCCGTTTGGCATGAAGCATGGCAACGGCCGCAACGGCGAACATACGCCCGATTTGGACGAAGCGCTGGCGACGTTGTCAGAAGTATACCGCGCCGTCCCGCATGCGATATGGTAATGCCGGAGCCGCTGTTTGCCAACATGCGGCGTTGGGCGTGACGCCTCTTGATGTGTTTGTTCAAGGAGCAAAACGGTGCACTAGGCAACCGAAGCGGGAAAGCGGCAGCGGGTTGGAAAATGTGAGGGAGAGCCATGACAAATGAAGAGGTTTGGAAAGCGTTAGAAACGGTGAAAGACCCAGAGATTCATTCGATTAGCATTGTCGAGCTTGGGATGGTGGAACAGGTTGACGTTCGGGATGAAGCGGTCTCGGTCTGTCTGCTGCCGACGTTTCTCGGCTGTCCGGCGCTTGATATCATCCGCACGCGGGTGGAGGAAGCGGTGAAGCAAGCAGGGGCTTCAGCGGTGACGGTTGAGTTTCTCCGCCATCCGCCGTGGACGTCCGATCGGATCAGCGAAGCCGGACGGGAGCGGCTGAAGCAGTTTGGCATCGCTCCGCCGCCGCGGCAAATGCCGTCAGGGGCGTGGCAAGTCGAGTGCCCGTATTGCGGGACGGAGCGGACCATCATGGAAAATTTGTTCGGCCCGACCGCCTGCCGCAGCATTTTCTACTGCAAACAATGCAAAAATCCGTTTGAGGCGATGAAGCCGGTATTGATTTCGGGATAAGAAAAGGGAAAGGAGACGTTCGTGATGTTTAAAATGATTGCCTTGTACAAACAGCCGAAAGATAAGGAACAGTTTGACGCCCATTATTATGGAACGCATGTGCCGCTGACGGAAAAAATTCCTGGCCTCCGAAAAATCGAGGTGACGAAAATTACGGGGACGCCGATGGGGACGGAAAGCGAGTATTATTTGTTGTGTGAAATGTATTACGACAGCCAAGAGGCGTTCCAAGAGGCGATGAAAACGAAAGAAGCGAAGGCATCGGCCAAAGATGTCATGTCATTTGCCGGCGATCTCGTCACCTTTATGGTCGGTGAGGAAGTGGAACATGAGTGAGTGGACGTTCCTTGCGGTGCGGCAAGAGGGAGCGGTTGGCGTCATTGAACTGGCCCGCCCTGATGTGTTGAATGCGCTCAGCCGTCAGATGGTGGCGGAAATCGTCGCTGCCGTCGAATCGTTCGACCGGGATGAAGCCGTGCGTGTCATTGTGCTCACCGGGCGCGGGCGGGCGTTCGCCGCTGGGGCCGATATTCAAGAGATGGCGGACGATGACCCCATTCGTCTTGAGTGGCTGAACCAGTTTGCCGATTGGGATCGTCTGTCCCTCGTGAAAACGCCGATGATTGCCGCTGTCAACGGCTTAGCGCTCGGCGGCGGCTTCGAGCTGGCGCTGTCATGCGATTGGATCATCGCTTCGGCCGCAGCGGAATTCGGTTTTCCAGAAGTCAACCTCGGCGTCATGCCAGGAGCGGGAGGCACGCAGCGGCTGACGAAGCTCATTGGGCCGAAGCGGGCGCTCGAGTGGCTTTGGACCGGGGCGCGCATGTCGGCGAAAGAAGCCGAGCAGCTAGGGATTGTCACCCGTGTCGTCAGCCCAGAGCTTTTAATGGAAGAAACGATGCGGTTGGCCGGGCGTCTCGCTGAACAGCCGCCTTTGGCTCTTCGGCTGATCAAAGAGGCGGTGCAAAAAGCGGTCGACTATCCGCTGTATGAAGGCATGCAATTTGAGCGGAAAAACTTTTACCTATTGTTCGCCTCGGAAGACCAAAAAGAAGGAATGGCGGCCTTCCTCGAAAAACGAAAGCCGCGCTTCCAAGGAAAATAAGGGGGGCGTCCGATGTACGAAACGATCCGTTATGAAGTGAAGGGGCAAGTCGCCTGGCTGACGCTCAACCGCCCGGATCAGCTCAATGCGTTTACGGAACAAATGAATGCAGAAGTGACAAAGGCGCTGAAGCAAGCAGGAGCGGATCAAAACGTCCGCTGTGTGGTGATCACCGGCGCCGGCCGAGCGTTTTGCGCCGGCGAAGACTTGAGCGGCGTGACGGAAGAAATGGACCATGGCGACGTGTTGCGCACCCGATACGCGCCGATGATGAAAGCGCTTCATCATCTGGAAAAGCCGATTGTCGCCGCGGTGAACGGAGCGGCGGCCGGCGCGGGCATGAGCTTGGCGCTGGCGTGTGATTTCCGGCTTCTCTCGGAAAAGGCGAGTTTCGCTCCCGCGTTTATTCACGTCGGTCTTGTGCCGGATGCGGGGCATCTGTACTATTTGCCGCGCCTCATCGGGCGGGCAAAGGCGCTTGAGCTTGCGGTGCTCGGGGAAAAAGTGGCTGCCGAGGAAGCCGTTGCTCTTGGGCTGGCCACCAAGGTGATTCCGCTCTCGTCTTGGGAAGAGGAAGTCAAGCAGTTTGCCGAGCGGCTGGCGGCCATGCCGACGAAGGCGATTGGACTGATCAAACGACTGCTTCGCGAAAGCCAAGAAGCGACGTTTGACCGCTACCTCGAACGGGAAGCGGAATGCCAGCGCATCGCGGGATTGACATCCGACCACCGCGAAGGCGTTAAGGCATTTTTTGAGAAACAGAAACCGATTTTCCAAGGAAACTAAGCAAGGGGGAAAAAACGATGGCGACTGTCAAGCAAAAGAAAATGGAACCGATGCCGACGAAACGCGATTTCTATCATTTGATTATCAATGGGGAGCGGGTCGAAAGCGCCGCGGGCGAAACGTTGGTCGTCACCAATCCGGCCACGGGCGAACCGGTCGCTCGCGTCGCCAAAGGGACGCGCGAGGATGCCGAGCGTGCGGTGCAGGCGGCGCGGCAAGCGTTTGACCGCGGGAAATGGCGTCATTTTCCGGTGCAAAAACGGGCGCGCATCTTATACCAAATTGCGTCCATCATGCGCGAACGTTTCAATGAATTGGTGGAGTTGGAAATTTTGAATACCGGCAAAGCGTTGTCGGCGGCTCAAGGGCAAGTGATGCAGGCGATTGAAGACTTTGAATTTTTCGCTGGGGCGATCATTGGGCACCGCGGGGCGGTCAACCCGATGCCGGGGGCGTTTCACAACTATACAGAAAAGGAGCCTGTCGGCGTGTGCGCCCAAATTATTCCTTGGAACTATCCGCTCATGATGGCAGCTTGGAAAATTGCGCCAGCCATTGCCGCGGGATGCTCGGTTGTCGTCAAACCAGCGTCGCTGACGCCGCTCACCTGCCTTGTGCTGGCGGAAATTTGCCATGAGGCTGGCGTGCCGGAAGGGGTCGTCAATGTGGTGACAGGCGCCGGAGCGGAAGTTGGGGACGATTTGGTCGAACATCCGCTTGTCGACAAAGTGGCGTTTACCGGATCGACGCCGGTCGGCAAGGAAATTATGGAGAAAGCGGCGAAAACATTAAAACGGGTGACGCTCGAGCTGGGTGGCAAATCGCCGAGCCTTGTGTTTGCGGACGCTGATTTGGAAGCCGCTGTCGCCGGCTCATTGTTCGGCATTTTCTACAACAGCGGCCAATCGTGCGAGGCGCGCTCCCGCTTGTATGTGCATGAAAGCATCTATGATGAGTTTATGGAAGCGTTCGTGGCCAAAACGAAACAGCTGAAGCTCGGTGATCCGTTTGATGCCGGCACGCATGTGGGAGCGATCATCAGCCGCGGTCAGCTCGAAGTGATCGATGAGTATGTGCAGTCCGCGGTCGCTGATGGAGCGACGATCGCCGCCGGCGGAAAAGAGGCGGTCGTGGCCGGCTTTGAAAACGGTTACTGGTATGAACCGACGATTTTGACGAACGTGAACCAGCAAATGAAAGCGGTTCGCGAAGAAATTTTTGGACCGGTTGTCGTCGTGATGAAATTCCGCGATGAAGCCGAAGCCATTGAATTGGCGAACGACAGCGACTATGGACTGGCCGCCGCGATTTGGACAAAAGATCATGGCCGCGCTGTTCGCGTAGCCAAACAGCTGCGTTCCGGTATTGTCATGGTCAACAGCCCATTCTCCGCTTTCCCAGGCACGCCGTTTGGCGGCTACAAACAGTCCGGATTTGGGCGCGAGCTGTCTATCGAGGCGCTTGATTTGTACACCGAAACGAAAAGCGTGCTGTCATATTATGGTCCGCGTCCGCTTAATCCGTTTGGCGTCTAAGGCTTTTCATCGTTTGGCGTTCGTCACAATGCGCGAGCGTGTCGCGTTCTTGGAAGCAGCGTGCAGTTTGTCGCCCTTGCAGGCAAAGGCCGGTTAGGGCGGGCGATGGAGAGACACGTCCGTCCGATTGATGCGTTTCCATTTTTGGTGGCGGGCGGCCATGAGACAGATCTGTCCGGCTATCGAGCACCCCGTCGCTCGTGATGGGGTGCCCATTCATTTGACGGCGTTCACTGCTTGGCGAAAGGCACACCGGCTTGAGGCATCCGCCATGATATGCGAGAGCAGGAGAGGGGGAAGACGATGATCGAACGCCTTGTTGTCGTCGGCAGCGGCGTGATGGGGAGAGGCATTGCCTATGTCGGCGCTGTCGGCGGATTCCAGACGATAGTAGTGGACATTCAGCAAGAACAGTTGAAGAGCGCCCAGAAAGAGATTGCTTCGTTGTTCGAACAAGCCGTTGCTCGCGGGAAATTGACCGACAGCGAGCGGCAAGAAGCCGAGGCGCGCCTGTCGTATTCACTTGATTTGGCGTCCGCTGTGCGTGATGCCGATTTGGTGATCGAGGCGGTGCCGGAAAAGCTTGAACGGAAAAAACAAGTGTTCGAGACGATGGACGCCCATGCGCCGGCGTCGTGCTATTTTGCGACGAATACGTCCACCATGAGTCCGACCGAAATCGGTTCGTTTACGAAGCGGCCGGAGCGGGTGATCGCCATGCACTTTTTCAATCCGGTCCATAAAATGAAGCTGGTGGAAATCATCCGTGGCCTTGAGACGAGCGACGAGACGGCGCAAGTGGCGAAAGAAGTGGCCAAGCGAATGGGGAAAGAGACCGTTGTCGTCAATGAATTTCCGGGATTCGTCACCAGCCGGATCAGCGCCCTTGTCGGCAATGAAGCGTTTTACATGCTGCAAGAAGGGGTCGGGACGCCGGAAGAGATCGACAAGGCGATCAAGCTCGGCCTCAATTTCCCGATGGGGCCGTTTGAGCTCGCAGATTTAGTCGGGCTTGATACGCGACTGAACAACTTAAACTATTTGCACGAAAAACTTGGAGAAAAATACCGCCCGGCGCCGCTTTTGGAGCAATACGTCAAAGCGGGGCGGCTCGGCCGCAAAACCGGCCGCGGCGTCTATGACTATACGAATCGGGAAGACAGCTAATCCGCGAGAAAAGGAAGGGAGAAAACATGGGCAGAGAAGTCGTGATTGTCGATGCCGTGCGCACCCCGATCGGCCGCTATAAAGGGGCGTTGAAAGACGTGCGGCCGGACGATTTGGCCGCCGTTGTCATCCGGGCGCTCATGGAACGCAACCCGAACGTGCCGCCGGAACAAATCGATGATGTCGTATTTGGAAACGCGAACCAGGCGGGGGAAGACAATCGCAACGTCGCTCGTATGGCGGCGCTGTTGGCCGGGCTGCCGATGGAGGTGGCGGGGGTGACGGTCAATCGGCTGTGCGGTTCGGGGCTTGATGCGGTCAATTATGCGGCGCGGGCGATTTTGGCCAATGAGGCGGACATTGTGATCGCGGGCGGCGTGGAAAGCATGACGCGCGCTCCGTTTGTGATGGCCAAACCGTCAAGCGATTTTCCGCGCGGCAATATAGAGATGTACGACACGACGATCGGCTGGCGCTTTATCAACCCGAAGATGCACGAAATGTACGGCACCGACAGCATGCCGCAAACGGCGGAACATGTGGCGAAGCGATTCGGCATTGCGCGCGAGGCGCAAGATGAGTTTGCTTACGAAAGCCAAATGAAAGCGAAACAAGCGCTCGAAACGAATCGGTTTGCCGATGAACTCGTGCCGGTCGTTTACGACGATCGGAAAGGTAACCGGATCGTTGTTGACAAGGATGAACATCCGCGCCCGGATACGACGTTGGAGAAGCTGGCCAAGCTGCCGCCGCTGTTTGAAAACGGCACCGTAACGGCTGGCAATTCCTCGGGCATTAATGACGGGGCGGCGGCGCTGTTGTTGATGAGTGCCGATAAAGCGAAAGCGCTCGGTTTAAAGCCGTTAGCCAAATACGTAACGTCCGCTGTCGCCGGCGTGGAACCGGCGGTGATGGGAATCGGCCCGATTTTTGCGACGCGCAAAGCGCTGCGGCGCGCCGGGCTGTCCATCGATGACATTGGGCTTGTCGAGCTGAACGAGGCGTTTGCCTCGCAAGCGCTGGCATGCATCCAGCAGCTTGAGCTTGATCGGGCGAAAGTGAACGTCAACGGGGGGGCGATTGCGCTTGGTCATCCGCTTGGCGCGAGCGGCGCCCGCATTTTGACGACATTGATTTACGAAATGCGAAAACGCGGCGTCACCTATGGCTTGGCGACGATGTGCATCGGCGTCGGCCAAGGAATCGCGACGATAGTGAAAAACGCCGATGAACGGTGAGAGCGCCTTGCCTTGGTTCGGCGGAAAGGCTGGTTATGTTCAGACGACCCGTCATCCAGCCAGCTCAAATGATGCCTACCTAAGTTAGATGAAGCTACCGAAGCTGTGGCCGCATGTTTTTATCTCATCGAGAGCTGCCTGCCTTTTTAGTGGTGCGGCTCTTTTTTTATTCCTTTTGTTTTTTCGTCCGTCTTGCCAGCGTGATAAAAGTTTGTTACGATTATAGTTCGAAAACAAGATAAAGGGAGTTTCGTCGGATGAATACGCGCTCACTCATTTTTACGATTTACGGCGACTACATCCGCCATTACGGCGGTGAAATTTGGATCGGCAGCTTGATCCGCCTTCTTCGCGAGTTCGGCCATAACGACCAGGCGGTGCGGGCAGCGGTGTCGCGCATGAGCAAACAAGGCTGGATTCGCGCGGAAAAACGCGGCAACAAAAGCTACTATTCGCTCACGGAGCGCGGCGTCAAGCGGATGGAAGAAGCGGCGCGGCGCATTTACAAAACGCGTCCCGAGCATTGGGACGGGAAATGGCGCATTCTCATCTATACCATTCCTGAGGATAAGCGGCATTTGCGCGATGAACTGCGAAAGGAGCTTGTTTGGAGCGGATTCGGCACGATTTCCAACAGCTGCTGGATTTCACCGAATAATTTAGAGCAACAAGTGTACGACTTGATCGACAAGTATGACATCCGCCCGTATGTCGACTTCTTTCTTGCCGAATACGATGGACCGCATACGAATAAGCAACTTGTGGAAAAGTGCTGGAACTTAGAAGAGATCAACCAAAAATACGAGCAGTTTATTGCGGTCTACAGTCAAAAATACGTCATTGACAAACATAAAATCGAGCGCGGCGAAATGTCGGACGCGGAATGTTTTGTCGAGCGGACGAAGCTCGTCCATGAATACCGAAAGTTTTTGTTCATCGACCCCAGCTTGCCAGAAGAGCTGTTGCCGAATGAGTGGATGGGAAGCCATGCGTCCGCCTTGTTCAGCGATTATTACCAACAACTCGCAGCACCAGCCAGCCGTTTTTTTGAAGCGGTGTTTCAAGAAGGAGCGGAGCTTGGCAAAAAGGAAGAGGAAGAGATATCGGTGGACTGAACCGGGATGTACGGCGCAACGCTGTGCATCCCGGTTGCCGTTTATGGAATGTTTGGTATGGGACTGTGGCAGAGGAAAGTGGCTGCTGAATGAACATTGTCGGTTTGCCCGGGCATCAATCGTTGCAGGTTTTTCATTGTGGGCGTCGTATTGAATGATGACGAAATGACAAAATGCCCAGTTATATTGGGAAGGAAACATGCAATTGATGTTACACTCAAATCGTTCTCATCTTCGAAAAAATGTGGTATTATGTATATCATATAACGCATTTTTTACGGAGTGTGAATATAATGAATGATGTTTGCCGTTTGCTTGGCCTTCGTTATCCGATCATTCAAGGCGGGATGGGCAACATCAGCAACGCGGAACTGGCGAGCGCCGTATCGGAGGCGGGGGGGCTTGGAACGATCGGAGCCGGAACGATGCCGCCCGCTGAGGTGGAGGCGCTGATTATCGAAACGAAGCGGCGCACGAGCCGGCCATTTGCCGTGAACATCCCATTGCAGGTGACGCCGCACGCCGCGGAGATCGCCGAGCTTGTCATCAAACATCAAGTGCCGGTCGTTTCGCTTTCCGCCGGCAATCCGGCGCCATGGATTCCACGCTTTGCCGAAGATGGCATCAAGGTGATCGTCGTTGTTGCCTCGGTCCAGCAGGCGAAAAAAGCGGAAGCGGCAGGCGCCGATTTAATCGTCGCTGAAGGATATGAAGCGGCAGGGATTAACTCGCCGCTCGAGCTGACGACGATGACGCTCATCCCGCAAGTCGCCAGCGCTGTCCGCGTTCCGGTCATTGCTGCCGGTGGCATCGGCGATGGGCGCGGGCTGCTTGCCGCGCTGGCTCTCGGCGCCCAAGGGGTGCAGCTCGGCACAAGGCTGGTGGCCACGAAAGAAGCGCCGTTTCATGAAGCGTATAAACAGCGGCTTGTCGAGGCAAAGGAAAATGAAACGGTGATTGTCGGCCGCTCAGTCGGGCGCATTCGCCGCGTCATGCGCACGCCATATGCCAAGAAGCTGCTCGCGTATGAACAGCAAGGCATGCCGCTCGAGCAGTTTCAAGAATATACATCGGAGGAGCGCCATCGCCGCGGCGCGCTTTCTGGTGATTTTCAGGAAGGATTTATCAACGCGGGGCAAATCGCTGGCCTCATCGATGACGTGCCAACGGTGGCCGAGCTGTTTGAACAAATGATGACGGAAGCCAAAACGCAGTGGCAATCATTATCCAAACTATTTCGCTGATCGAACGAAGACGCCTGTCAAGTGGCGTCTTTTTTTGGCGATGAAAAATTGGTTGACAGAGGATTGACACTAACAATGAACATCGTTACTATAAAAATAGTATTACGTTATTTTAACGTGATAATATTTTTTGTTATATTAACTTGAAAACGCTTTCAAGCAGTAAAGCAAAGGAGAGAGGAAGAAGTGAATATCATGTTGTCTGCAAATGAATCACAAACTTTGGACCTGTTTTTTCAAATGCGTGAACATGAACAGGTGGTGTTTTGTCTCGATGAAGCGACCGGTCTAAGGGCGATCATTGCCATTCATAGCACGGCTCTTGGGCCGGCGCTCGGCGGCTGTCGGATGTATCCGTATGCCACGACGGAAGAAGCGCTCGCCGATGCGCTTCGGCTGTCAAAAGGGATGACGTATAAATGCTTGGCTGCCGATGTCGATTTTGGCGGCGGCAAGGCGGTGATCATCGGCGACCCGCGCAAAGACAAATCGCCGGAATTGTTTCGCGCTTTCGGTCAGTTCGTTGCATCATTAGGCGGCCGGTTTTACACGGGCACGGATATGGGGACGACGCCGGACGATTTCGTGCACGCGCTGAAAGAGACGAATTGTATTGTCGGCGTTCCAGAAGCGTATGGCGGAAGCGGAGACTCATCGGTGCCGACCGCCGCGGGCGTTGTTTACGGCATTCAGGCGACGAACGATGTGGTGTTCGGCAGCAAGCACTTGCATGGCAAAACGTATGCAGTGCAAGGACTCGGAAAAGTCGGAAAAAAAGTGGCGCTTCGTTTGCTTGAAGAAGGGGCGGATCTGTATGTGTGCGATTTGAACGAAGCGGCAGTGGAAGAGGTCGTAGCGTACGGCAAGCAAATCGGGGCGTCCGTCAAACCGGTAAACGGAACGGATATTTATCGCATCGAAGCCGATGTGTTCGTCCCATGCGCATTTGGCGGCGTCATCAACGATGAAACGATCGCCGAGCTGCGAGTGAAAGCGGTCGTTGGCTCGGCAAACAATCAGTTGGCTGACAAACGCCACGCCCGCATGTTGAAAGAAAAAGGCATCGTGTATGCCCCTGATTATATCGTCAACGCCGGCGGGCTCATTCAAGTGGCCGATGAACTGTATGGAGCGAACAAAGAGCGGGTGCTTTCGAAAACGAAGGCGATTTACGATACGTTGCTCGTCATTTATGCGCGGGCCGAATCAGAAGGAATGACAACGATCGAAGCAGCCGACCAATTTTGTGAAGAGCGGCTCGAAAAACGCAAACGCCGCAATCACTTCTTTACACATCAAAAGCGACCCAAATGGGTTGTTCGTCACTAAACGAATCATTAGTTCATTTTGTTGATTTATTTATCTGAAAATATATACTATACCAATTTAAAAGTTTATTCAGATAATGATTGATTGAAAATAAAGGAATGGGGAGGATCTATTCATGAACATAGCCATCAGACGCTTGACCATCCCGCTCATTCTTGGAGTTTTGGTGTTCTCAGGCTGTGAGGGAGAAAAGGAGGTGGCGACGAACGGTGTGAAAGAAAACGGAAAGCAGAAAACGTTTACGATTGGCGTCACCCAAATCATTCAACATCCGTCGCTGGACGCCGCCTTCAATGGATTTAAAAAGGCGCTTGAAGACGGGGGATTGAAAGAGGGAAAAAATGTTCGGTACCATATTCAAAATGCCCAAGGTGACATGAACAACAGCCAAACGATCGCGAATAACTTTGTATCGGACGGAGTTGACCTCATTTTTGCCAACTCGACTCCGAGTGCGCAAAGTGCGCTCAATGCCACGAAAGACATTCCAATTGTGTTTACATCTGTGACCGATCCGGTCGGCGCCGGTTTAGTTCCATCGATGGACAAGGCAGGGGAAAACATCACGGGAACAACGGACAGCCATCCCGATGCGATTGGCAAAACGATTCAATTCATCGATGAGCAAACGGATGCGAAAACCGTTGGGCTTATTTATAACGCAGGCGAACAAAACTCAGTGGCGCAAATTGAAAAAGTGAAGGAAGCGGCGAAACATACGGATTTGAAGTTGGTGGAAGCCTCCGTTTCGACCACAGCCGAGGTGAAACAGGCGGCAGAGTCGTTAGTTGGCAAGGCAGATGTGTTTTACATCGTGACGGACAACACCGTTGTATCTGCCATTGAATCGGTTGTCAGCGTTGCTAATGAGAAAAAAATCCCTGTTTTTACGGGGGAGCTCGATTCATTAAAACGAGGCTGCTTTGCGGCGTACGGGTTTGATTACTACGATATCGGCTATCAAGCGGGGCAAATGGCAGTCGCCATTTTAAAAGGAGAAGCCAAACCGTCAGCGATCAAACCAGAATATCCAAAAAAATTAAAATTGGTGATCAATAAACAAGCAGCGGAAAAGCAAGGAATCAAACTGAAGTCTGAATGGGAACAAATGGCAGAATACATCGAATGAAAGGATGAACGATTTTGTTGACGGCAATGACAGGAGCGGTGGAATCAGGGCTGATTTATGCCATCGTGGCATTAGGCGTCTATTTATCGTTTCGTATTTTAGACTTTCCGGATTTAACGGTGGACGGCAGCTTTGTGACCGGGGCTGCGGTGGCGGCGACGTTGATCGTCAATGGGGCTGATCCATTTATGGCGACGTGTCTGGCCCTTTTCGTTGGATTCGCTGCAGGGTGTATGACCGGGCTTCTTCATACGGCGGGGAAAATCAATCCGCTTTTGTCGGGCATTTTAATGATGATCGCGCTGTACTCAATCAATCTTCGTATCATGGGACGTTCGAATGTACCTCTTTTAAATCAAAAGACCGTCTTTACAACCATTCAAGAATGGGGGACAACGTTCGGACTTGACTCGGCCGCAGCGAAAACATGGGGGATTCTCCTGTCGATGACGTTGCTTGCTCTTTTGTTTAAATGGTTCACAGACTGGTTTTTGCAGACGGAAATGGGGCTTGCGATTCGGGCGACGGGCGATAATCCGCGCATGATTCGCAGTCTGTCGGCGAACACCAACTCGCTCATTGTCTTCGGGTTGGGCCTTTCCAATGCCATGGTCGCGTTCTCGGGGGCGCTGGTTGCCCAGTACGGCGGGTTTGCCGATGTCGGGATGGGAATTGGCATGATCATTATCGGTCTGGCTTCTGTGATTATCGGCGAAGCGGTATTTGGAACGAAAACGATCGCGCGAGCCACGCTTGCCGTGATTGGTGGAGCGATCATGTACCGCATTGTCGTGAGTCTCGCTTTGCGCGTCCAATTTCTCGAGACAGGGGATGTGAAGCTCATTACGGCATGCATTGTCATTTTGGCGCTCGTTGTCCCGCAAATGGCTCGTCAACAAAAAGAGAAAAAACGCAAAGAAGAAAAAAGACGGAATCGGGCGCAGGTGATGGCCGTGGCCGCAACAGGAAAGGGTGAGGCGGATGTTGCAGTTAAAAGGGATTTATAAAGTGTTTCACGAAGGAACGCCTGATGAAAAGATCGCGCTCCAAAACATTCATTTAACGCTTCGAAAAGGCGATTTTGTCACTGTGATCGGCAGCAACGGAGCAGGCAAATCGACCTTGATGAATGTAATTTCAGGGGTATTGTTTCCTGATGAAGGAACGATTTGGATTGACGGTCAAGATGTCACCATGATGCCGGAATACGTCCGCTCCCGCTATATCGGAAGGGTGTTTCAAGATCCGATGGCCGGAACGGCGCCAAACATGACGATCGAGGAGAATTTGGCGATGGCGTATACACGCAATCAAAAGCGCACGCTCCGCCGCGGAGTGACGAAAAAACGGCGCGATGAGTTTCGCGAGTTACTCTCCACCCTTCATCTCGGTTTAGAAAACCGCCTTCAGGCGAAAGTCGGCTTGCTCTCGGGCGGAGAGCGGCAGGCGTTGTCTTTGCTGATGGCGACGTTTACCGAACCTGCCATTTTGCTGCTCGATGAACATACAGCGGCCCTCGATCCGGCCAGGGCGGAGCTGATTACCAACTTAACAAAAGAGATTGTGGAGCGATATCGATTGACGACCTTGATGATCACCCATCATATGCAGCAAGCCATCGATTTAGGAAACCGGCTCATCATGATGGATAAAGGGCAGATCATTTTGGAAGTGGATGAGAATGAAAAGAAACGCTTAACGGTAGAAAAGTTGCTCGCGGAATTCCAACGCATTCGCGGGGAACAGCTCGTGAGCGATCGTGCGGTATTGAGCTGATGGATCGGCCATTCGACACCATGGAGAGGAGGAATAGGATATGGAACTCGATTTTCCGATGGTGCAACTATTGAATGAAGAAGGAGCGATCGTGCAGCCTGAATATCGTGAACAAATCACGAAAGAATTGACGATGTCGATGTATCGCCATCTGCTTCGCACGAGAATGGTTGACCGAAAATGTGTCAGCCTGCAGCGGCAAGGGCGCATTGGGACGTACGTGCCGTACGAAGGGCAAGAGGCGTGTCAAGTCGGAAGCGCGCTTGCCCTCGACGACGGCGATTGGATGTTTCCGACTTACCGCGATCATGGAGCGATGATGACGTTCGGCCGTTCCTTAACGCAAACGCTTTTATACTGGAAAGGTCGGACGGAAGGGTGTGTTCCACCTGAAGGGAAAAAAATCGTTCCGCCGAGCGTTCCTATTGCTACGCAACTCCCTCATGCAGCGGGGGCGGCGTGTGCTGAAAAATGGAAGGGGACGAAAAATGCGGTGATTGTGTACTTTGGTGATGGGGCGACATCGGAAGGAGATTTCCATGAGGGATTGAATTTCGCGAGCGTTTTCCACGCGCCCGTCGTCTTTTTCAACCAAAACAACCAATATGCGATTTCCGTTCCGATTACCCGTCAGATGAAGACAAAAACGATCGCGCAAAAAGCGTTGGCGTACGATATTCCCGGCCTTCGCATCGATGGAAATGACGTGTTTGCTGTGTATTTCAAAACAACTGAGGCGCTCGAGCGGGCGAGAAATGGAGGGGGGCCAACGTTAATTGAAGCAGTGACATGGCGTTATGGCGCCCATACGACGTCCGATGACCCGTCCAGATATCGCGATCAGGAGGAAAGCAAGAAACGGCGTGAAACAACCGATCCAATCAAGCGGGTCGAGCGCTTCATGCAGCGGGAAGGGTGGTGGGATGAAGAATGGGTGAATCAAGTGCAAGAGGAAGTGAACGCCGAAATCGAGCAGGCGGTTGTGGAAATGGAACGTTACCCAAAAGCGAATGTGTCGGACATGTTTGATTTTGTGTTCGCCCAACCGACATGGACGATTGCCGAGCAGAAAGAAGCGTATCTTCAGTGGAAACGGGGGATGGAAAGATGATCACCAAAGCAGGCGTCAAATCGCTCACCATCGTGCAAGCGGTCAATGATGCGCTTCGCACCATGCTCAAAGAGCGTGAAGATGTCATTCTGCTTGGGGAAGACATCGGGAAAAATGGCGGCGTGTTTCGCGCGACCGAAGGATTGCTGGAGGAATTTGGCGAGGAGAGGGTGGTGGACACGCCGCTAAGCGAAGCCGGATTTACGGGTGCGGCGATTGGAATGGCGCTCAATGGATTTCGTCCTGTCGTCGAAATTCAGTTTTTAGGTTTTATCTATCCAGCCTATGAACAAATCATGACCCATGCGGCGCGCATGCGTGCGCGGACAAGAGGGCATTTTACCGTGCCCTTGGTCATTCGCGCCCCGTACGGCGCGGGCGTGCGAGCCCCGGAAATTCATTCGGACAGCACGGAAGCGCTGTTTACCCATATGCCGGGAATCAAGGTCGTCTGTCCCGCGTCGCCGTATGACGCCAAAGGGCTGCTCATCGCCGCGATTGAAGACCCGGACCCTGTCCTCTTCTTAGAACCGATGCGCAGCTATCGCGCGTTTCGCGAAGACGTTCCGGAAGGAAAATATACGGTTGAAATCGGCAAAGGAAAAAAACGGCGGGAAGGGGACGACGTGACCGTCATTGCGTGGGGGGCCATGGTGCCCGTTGCGATGAAGGCGGCGGAAGAAGCGGAGAAAAAAGGGATTTATGCCGATGTCATCGACTTGCGTACGCTTTATCCGCTTGACAAGGACCTCATCGCCGAGTCGGTGCAAAAGACAGGGAGAACCGTGATCGTTCAGGAAGCGCATGCAACAGGTGGATTGGCTAATGATGTTCTTGCTGTCATCAACGATACTTCGTTTTTCTATCAAAAAGCGCCGGTCGAACGGGTGACGGGATTTGACGTTCCGGTGCCGTTTTTCGCTTATGAAGACGATTATTTGCCAACGCCAGCGCGCGTTTTGCATGCCATTGAAAAAGTGATGAACTTCTGAAAATGGAAGCAAAACCGCGTGATGAGTGTGGAAGTTGATTGTGCAAAACGCGGATGAATCATAAACGAAGAGCCATGCCCTCTGGCTGGCTCTTTTTCTTTTAACGATAAGGTGTACAGACAGATGGCTGTGAATATCGTTTTTTTGTGCAACCAGCTGTGTTATGGCGTTATTGCCGATGATTGGCCAGCTGTTCGCGATACTCTTTTCCTTTTTGAACGTATGTATCAATCGACAGCTGGATGAGCTCAAGGTCTTTGTCCGTCAGCTCACGCACTACTTTTCCAGGGGAGCCGATGACGAGCGAGCGGGGCGGAATCTTTTTGCTGGATGGAATCAATGTGTTGGCGCCGATGATGCATTCTTCGCCGATTTCGGCTCCATCTAAAATCGTCGATCCCATGCCGATGATCGAGCGCCGGCGGATCGTGCAGCCGTGAAGGATTACATTATGACCGACCGTCACTTCATCTTCCACAACGAGCGGCGATCCTTCGTACAAATGGCATGTTGTATTGTCTTGAATGCTCGTCCGTGCGCCGATCGTAATCGGCCCTTCATCGCCGCGCAACACGGCGTTAAACCAAATCGTCGATTCCGGCCCGACGGTGACGTCTCCGATCAAATAGGCGCCGGGAGCGATGAAAGCAGTTTCATGAACATTCGGACGTTTTCCGTTATACGGATACAGCATCTCCACATCCCCTTCCGTCGGTGATCGGTATAGCAATAAGTATAACACGTTTCGTACGAGAACGGAAGCTTGCCTAAAACCAGATGCTACGTCTCGCTCATAGGTAACATCCTTTCTTATGCTACCAATTAGGATTTAGAATGCGGTGGAAGCAAGAAAAAAGATAAACGGTGTTGTTTAGGAAATCATGGTTCCTTGTCATTGATGATACATGGATCCACGAGGATTGAAAAAAGCGTTTCCTTGAACGAAAAAAAGAAACGGGAAAAATCCTTCCGATACCTTTATTTTAAAATAATAGTATTTTTTTAATTTTGTTGGTTTAGCAATGAATGTTTGAGTAAATATCATACAAAAAAATTTTGACAATATAAACATAATGAATTATTATTATTAAAGAATTTATAGAAGGGGTAGGTTAGTTGTGATGGTATCTCTTGATAAAAAAGAAATCGCTTCCAGTGTTCCTCAACGGGGGTTTTTTGGTCACCCGAAAGGACTATTTACGCTCTTTTTTACTGAGTTTTGGGAGCGTTTTTCGTACTATGGCATGCGCGCCATTTTAGTGTATTACATGTATTATGAAGTGTCGAAAGGCGGGTTGGGGCTCGATGAGCATCTAGCGCTCGCGATCATGTCGATTTACGGGGCGCTTGTGTACATGTCGGGAATCATTGGCGGCTGGCTTGCCGACCGTGTATTCGGTACGTCGCGCGCGGTCTTTTACGGCGGCCTTCTCATTATGGCTGGCCATATCGCGTTGGCCGTTCCGGGCGGGGCGGCGGCGCTGTTTGTGTCGATGGCGCTCATCGTTCTTGGCACCGGGTTGTTAAAGCCGAACGTCTCGAGCATTGTCGGCGATATGTACAAGCCTGGCGATGACCGCCGCGACGCCGGGTTCAGCATTTTTTACATGGGCATCAACCTCGGGGGGTTTTTGGCTCCGCTTATTGTTGGCACAGTGGGGATGAAATACAACTTCCATCTCGGTTTTGGGCTCGCTGCTGTTGGTATGTTTCTTGGGCTAGTTGTGTTTGTGGCGACAAGAACGAAAAATCTTGGGCTGGCCGGGACGTATGTCCCCAACCCGCTGACGCCGGAAGAAAAGAAAAAAACGGCGGCGGTCGCCGGGGGCGCAGCGGTCGTGATTGCTGTGCTGCTCGCGATTTTGATTCCCAACGGTTGGTTTACGGTGGAAACGTTTATTTCCCTTGTCGGTATTTTAGGCATCATCATCCCGATCATTTATTTTGTCGTGATGTACCGCAGCCCGAAAACGACGGCCGAAGAGCGGTCGCGCGTCATCGCCTACATTCCGCTGTTTGTCGCTTCGGCGATGTTTTGGGCGATTCAAGAACAAGGGTCAACCATTTTGGCGAACTATGCAGACAAGCGTACGCAGTTGGATGTAGCAGGCATCCACTTGTCGCCTGCATGGTTCCAGTCGCTGAACCCGCTATTTATCATTATTTTGGCTCCGGTGTTCGCGTGGATGTGGGTGAAGCTCGGCAAACGGCAGCCGACGATCCCGCAAAAATTCGCTCTTGGCCTGTTGTTTGCCGGCCTGTCGTTTATCGTTATCCTCGTGCCTGGGCATTTGAGCGGTGGTGAGCTCGTCCATCCGATTTGGCTTGTGTTGAGCTATTTCATCGTCGTGCTCGGCGAGCTTTGCTTGTCGCCGGTCGGTCTGTCGGCGACGACGAAACTCGCCCCGGCGGCGTTTTCGGCGCAAACGATGAGCCTTTGGTTTTTGTCAAACGCGGCGGCGCAAGCGATCAACGCCCAGCTCGTCCGCTTTTACACGCCGGAGAATGAAACGGCGTACTTTGGCACGATCGGCGGGGCGGCGCTCGTTTTAAGCTTGATCTTATTCGCCCTTGCGCCAAGCATCCAGCGGTTGATGAGAGGGGTCCGATAATTGGGCGGATGGTTGCCGCTGTTTAGGAAGACAATCGTATTTAAAGACAGGACGCTCTGCGTTGGCAGGGCGTCTTTTTTATTGCCCTCAACATAAGTCCCAGTGACAGCTTAATGAACCGTGTGCCGGAGAACGAGAGGAGGAACTTTGAAGTGGTAACGTAGGGGATTTCATTACGAAATATTTACATAAATCAAAACGTACGTTCAGACTGTATTTACAAAAATGGATTACGATGGAATAGAAAACGGAAAAAGAGGAGGAAGGCAATGGCGTTTCTTGAGCTTATTGACGTGACGAAATCGTATGATGGCAAAAAGCAGGTTGTGGAGAATGTGAGTGTGGCGATTGAATCAGGGGAGTTTTTTGTGCTTGTCGGCCCATCGGGATGCGGTAAAAGCACGCTGCTGCGGCTTATTGCTGGCCTTGAATCGCTGACGTCCGGTTACATATTGATCGACGGGCAGGTAGCGAACGATTGGCCGCCTCATGCGCGCCGATTGTCGATGGTTTTTCAAAACTATGCGTTATATCCGCATTTGACCGTCGAGCAAAACATGCGCATCGTTTTGCAGGCGCAAAAGGTGCCGAAAGAAGAGCAAAGGCGCCGTTGCCTAGAAGCGGCGGAAATGCTCGGGCTGACGGATGTATTGGGACGAAAACCGCGGGAACTGTCGGGAGGACAGCGCCAGCGCGTCGCTTTAGGGCGGGCGATTGTAGCGAGAACGCCGCTTTGCCTAATGGACGAACCGCTCTCCAATTTGGATGCGAAACTGCGAGCGACCATGCGTGTTGAGCTCCGCCGTTTGCAGCGGCAGCTCGGCATGACGGTGATTTACGTCACCCATGACCAAACCGAGGCCATGACGATGGCGGATCGGGTCATGATTTTGCGGGCTGGGCATCCGCAGCAAGTTGGCGCCCCGCTTGACATATACAATCATCCGGCCAATACGTTCGTGGCTTCGTTTGTCGGAACGCCGCCTATGAACTTGGCAGAGGCGCACGTGCTTGAACATTCGCTTCTTTTGCAAAACGAGCGCCCCGTTCGCTTGATGCGCCGCCCTTTGCCGAAGACAGAACGGGTGACGATCGGCCTTCGTCCGGAGCATATTCATCGGGTAGCGCTCGGGGACGGGCATGTAACGGCTAGCATCGTCCATGTAGAGCGGCTTGGCAGCGAAACGCTTGTAACGTTTGAATTGACGAAACAAATTCATTGGACGGCGCGTTGGAGCGGACAAGCAAATGTGACTGTCGGCGAAGTGGCGTCATTTTCGTTTGATGAACATGCCCTCCACTTTTTCGATGGCCACAGCAAGCGGATCGGGCCGCCGACGAGAAGAGAAGAGGAGGCATTTGAGCGATGAATGACCGGGTTTCATCCCCCATGCCATCAGCATGGCCCGTTCCAACCCAGCCGACGGTGCGGCGGACGGCGATGAAGGCATGGATGGAAGGGATGGTCTATCTTTTGCCTTCCTTGCTGTTGTTTGGCGTCTTTCTGTTCTATCCGTTGGCAAGAACGTTGTACTTAAGCATGTTTTCTACGAATTACCAAGGAGCTCCCATCCGTTTTGTAGGTTGGGCGCATTTTGCCGCCCTGTTTCAAGATGAATCGTTTTGGCACAGTGTAAAGACGACGTTTTTCTTTGCCGCCCTTACCGTTCCGACAACGGTCGCCATTGCTTTCTGCCTAGCGCTGCTCGTCCATGAAAAGCGGAAAGGAATCGGGATCTTTCGAACATTGTTCGCTTCGACGATGGGAATGAGCGTGGCCGTAGCTTCTATTATTTGGATGTTTATGTACAACCCAGCCATCGGGATCATGAACCGCTTGCTGTCTGCGCTTGGCTTTCCCGCTGTTTCGTGGCTCCTTGATCCCGATACGGCGTTGTATGCGGTGGCGATCGCAACGATATGGATGAATATTGGTTTCACCTTTTTGTTGTTGCTGGCCGGCCTGCAAAACATCGATCCGTCCTTGTACGAAAGCGCGCGCATCGCTGGACTTAGCTATTGGCGCCAATTATGGACGGTGAGCGTGCCGCTGCTATCGCCGACTTTGTTTTTTGTCACGACCGTCTCGCTCATCCAAGCGCTGCAAACGTTCGGACAAATCGACTTCTTAACGAAAGGCGGGCCGGTGGATGCCACCAATGTGTTCGTGTATGCCATTTACCGGGAGGCGTTCGTCAACTATCAGTTCGGTTTCGCCAGCGCCCAGGCGATCGTACTGTTTGTCATCATCGCCGCGATTACATTTTTGCAGTTTCGGTTTGCCGAGAGGAAGGTGCATTATCAATGAAAACGGTCCGGTTTGTTGCTTATTATGGGGGGCTATGCATATGTTCAGCGCTTCTTTTATTTCCGATGGTCTATGCTCTGTTGATGAGCTTTATGGATAAAGCCGATATCTTTGCTGGGCGCCTGTGGCCTGAGCGGTGGGAGTGGACCAACTATCAAGCGGCGTTCAAACAGGCGCCGCTCGGGTCGTATTTGCTCAACAGTTTGTTTGTCGCTTCCGTGATCACGATCGGTCGCCTGATCGTTTCGAGCTTGGCTGCTTTCGCTTTTGTGTTTCTCCGCTTTCCCGGCCGCGATGCCTGGTTTTACATTTGCATTGCAACGATGCTCGTTCCGTGGGAGGCGACGGTCATTCCGAATTTTTTAACGGTCCAGCAGCTCGGTTGGACGAACCATTATTTCGGATTAACGATTCCCTTTTGGGCGATGGCGTTTGGCATCTTTTTATTGCGGCAACAGTTTCGCCAAATTCCTTACGAGCTGTATGAGGCGGCTCGTCTGTCCGGCATCGGGAATTTCCGCTTTTTTTGTCACATTGCGTTGCCGCTTTCCAAAACCGGCTTGGTGACACTGGCGGTTTATAGTTTTTTGGATGCTTGGAACATGTACTTATGGCCGCTGCTTGTCACGAGCGATGATCGCGTCCGCACTGTGCAGATCGGGCTGAAGCAGCTGCAGACGCAAGAAATGGCGAACAGTTGGGGCGTCGTCATGGCAGCGGCCGTTGTGGCGATGCTGCCGACATTGGTACTGTTGTTTGTCGGCCAGAAGCAGTTGCGTAAAGGATTGATGCAAGGGGCCATCCAATAACGGGGGAGGAGAACAACGTGAAAAATGTTTTGCTTGGATTACTACTCGCTTTCGTATCGATCATCGCTGGATGTTCAAGTGTGGATTCCAAGGGGGAGACCGCCAATCGAAAAACGGAAGTGGTGTTTTGGCACTCGATGAGCGGGGATTTGCAGCCGGTGTTAGAGGAAATTGTCAACGATTTTAATCAAACTCATTCAGACATTGAGGTCAAACCTGTGTTTCAAGGTACATATGAAGAAGCATTGACGAAATGGAACGCGGTGGCCGGAACGAAAGAAGCGCCGACGATCATGCAGACGTTTGAAGTCGGGACGAAGCATATGATCGACAGCAGGCAAATCGTTCCGGTACAAACATGGATCGACAAGGACCAGTACGACGTTTCGCAATGGGAGAAAAACATTGTTCGTTATTATACAGTCAACGGGCGAATTTACTCCATGCCGTTCAACTCATCGACGCCGGTGCTAATTTACAATAAGGATGCGTTCCGAAAAGCGGGGCTCGATCCCGAAAAACCACCGCTCACTTACAGTGAACTGAAAGAAGCGGCGAAAAAGCTGACAAAGAAAAGCGGAAAGGAAACAAAACAATATGGATTCTCGATGTTGAACTACGGCTGGTTTTTTGAAGAGATGATCGCCGTGCAAGGCGGATTGTATGTCAACCATGACAACGGCAGAAGCGCGGATGCCACCGAAGCGGTGTTTCATGGACAGGAAGGAAGACGAGTGTTTGAGCTGATCCGCGATATGTATCGGGACGGCACGTTTTATAACGCCGGGCAAAATTGGGACGATATGCGCGCGGCGTTTCAAGCAGGAAAAATAGCTATGTATTTGGATTCATCGGCCGGCCTCAAGTCGCTAATCGACAACTCACCGTTTTCGGTCGGGGTTTCGTATTTGCCCGTTCCGGACGGGATTGAGCGCCAAGGGGTGGTCATCGGCGGCGCTTCTCTTTGGATGATGAAAGGAAGCAGCGAGAAGGAGCAGAAAGCGGCTTGGGAGTTCATGAAATACGTAACCAGTCCTTCCGTTCAAGCCAAGTGGCACGTGCGCACAGGGTATTTTGCTATCAATCCCGCCGCCTACGATGAACCGCTCGTTAAAGAAGAGTGGAAAAAGTACCCACAATTGAAAGTGGCTGTTGACCAGCTCCATGAAACGAAGCCGACAGCGGCGACTCAAGGGGCGCTCATAACGGTATTTCCGGAATCGCGCCAACACGTAGTAAAGGCGATGGAGCAGCTATATGAAGGGGTAGATCCGCAAGAGGCGCTCGATCAGGCGGCCAAGGAGACGAATCGGGTATTGCAAAAAACCAATTGATCGAATAGTCATATGGAGATGCAAACAAAGCCACACAACATTTACCGGTGTGGCTTTGTTTATCGTCCGAATTTGTTCTTTTGCTGGCCAAAGGCTGGATGGACTGTCGAAACAACCATCGCAGCCCAAGCGATGGACCGAGCCCGGAGAGGATATGATAGCTCGCATCGTAAAGTTGGCAGCCAAACAAAAGGCGAAAGGAAGATGTTCGCTTAGACTATTGTGCTCCTGAACCGCCTTGTCGGAATTGACGAACGAGCCGCGGAAGATGTTTACTTTAGACTATTGTGCTCACCATGCCTGCTAGTTTGCCGCCTTCAACAAGTGGATTTCCTCTTCCACCCGCGCGATGCGGCCAAGTTGATAATCAAGACGCTGATGAATGAGGGAGATGTCTTCTTTGGTCGCCATGTTTCCGCGAATGTCGACGACTTCGCCGCGAAGGTTGGCAATTTCATGGCGCATGCCGTCTTGAATGCTTCGCTGCTCGAGTTGATTATCGCGGATGGCTTTGATCATCTCCGTATTTTCTTTTGTTTGCTCTTTTAGCCAGCGCAGTTCTTCTTCTTGTTTGTCCATCCGTTGTTCAAGCCGATCCATGCGCCGTTCGAGCTTGTCTACCTTTTGTTTCACGAGCTGGATTTCCTGTTTCATGGCATCCATGTCTTTTTTCATGGCATCCATATCTTTATTCATGATGTCCATGTCTTTTTTCATGGCATCCATATCTTTCTTCATGATGTCCATGTCTTTTTTCATGGTATCCATGTCTTTCTTCATGATGTCCATGTCTTTTTTCATGGTATCCATGTCTTTTTTCATGGTATCCATGTCTTTTTTCATGATATCCACGTCTTTTTTCAGCGTATCGACATCTTTTTTCAGCGTATCGACATCTTTTTGAAGGGTGGCGATGTTTTGCACGACCGTTTGCAAATTTTGTTTGACTCCGGTCATGTCGTGAACGAGATGCTGCACGAGTTCTGTCAATTGACGCAACAGTTGTTCCTCCATCAGAAAAGGCAACCTCCTTGATCCGATTTGGTGAGTGAAAGGGCATTTCCGACAGTGCAGTGGAAGGGATGTGTGAGGTGTGAGAGTGAGGAAGGAAATGCCTGTGAGGCCATTATATCACGAAACATGGAAGCCATCACGCAAAAAATTTGCTAGTCAGAAAGGAAAGAACGGGAAAAGTGTCGAAGGATATACAAAACGGCAAAAAGATAGGAGAAGGGATATGGACGTACAGAGAAAAAGAAAAGGTTTAGCGCTTCTCTTCGTTTCAGCGCTGCTGTTGCTCTCGTGTGACAAAGTTGATGAACATGGGGGAGATGAAGTGTTAGCAGCGCGAAAGGGGGAGGTGAACTCCGTGCCGCTGCCTAGCCCGGCTGCTAAGACGACTATAGCGCGAGCGGCAGTGAAATCCACTGTGCGGAGACCGGATGAAGTACGCATCACCATCAGCGCTGCGGGCGATGTGACGCTTGGACGTGATGAAAACTACGGTTATGCGTATTCGTTTGATGAAGAAGTGAAAAAGCATGGATTGGACTATTTTACGAAATACATTGAGCCGATCTTCAAGAAAGATGATTTTACGACCGTCAATTTGGAAACGACGCTGACGACCTCGACGCGGAAGGCAAACAAGAAATTTCGTTTTCGCGGCCACCCGAGTTATGCGAAAATCTTAACCTATGGCGGCATTGATGCGGTCAATCTCGCGAACAACCATACGTACGATTATTTGCAGCAAGGATACAAGGACACGATTGCCAGTTTAAAAAAGGAAAATATCGGTTATTTCGGTCGTACGCTCCGGTTGCTGAAAACGGTGAAAGGGGTCCAAATCGGGGCGCTCGGCTATGAAGGCTGGAGCAACACCAGCACGCTGCGCAAGCAAATCGCCAACGATATTCGCATGCTTCGGAAACAAGGAGCCGATCTCATCCTCGTTCATTTTCATTGGGGAGTGGAACGAAGCTATGTGCCAAACAGCACGCAAAAGGCGCTCGGCCGCTTTGCGATTGACAGCGGCGCCGATTTGGTCGTCGGCCATCATCCGCACGTCGTCCAGGGGATTGAAGAGTATAAAGGCAAATTCATCGTTTACAGCCTTGGCAATTTTATGTTTGGCGGAAACAAAAATCCGAGCGACAAAGATACGTTTGTCTTCCAACAAGTGTTTTCTTTTCAAAACGGCAAGCGGACGGCCAAAAAAGAAATCCGCGTCATCCCATTTCGCATCTCATCGGTGACGACAAGAAACAATTATCAGCCGATGCCGTTAACGGGAAAGGAAGCAGACCGGGTGAAACGGAAAATTGTCTCGCTGTCGGCGAAAATCAAAAAGCCGACTTGGACGGCGTACGAAGGGAAGTAAAAAAGAGGGTGTCCCAAAAGGACCGGGACTCCCTCTTTCGTCGCTATATATACGTACTGACTGCTTCCGCCGCACTATATGTTGTGCCTATCTTGAAAGAAGGCGACCTTTTGGGTCAGCCCCTTTCGATTTTCGCAAGGCTAAGAGCGTTCATTGATTAAGTTGGCGACGAGCACGTACCGCTGCGGAGCGGGGCCGACGTAGCGGAATGGATAACACGTGGAAACGGTGAGTGTCGCTTTCGGCTTTGGAACGATGACCGTCCGGTCGTCGGCATCGACGATACGCACTTTGCGCACTTTATAGGTGAATGTGCCAGCGGACGTGCGGACGATCAAGAGATCGCCTTCGCCGACTTCGCCAAGACGGCGGAAGACCGTGTCGCGATGGCCAGAAAGCACGCAGTTGTCCGCCTCGCCTGGCAGGACACTGCCTGCGTAATGGCCGACCCCTTTTTCCAACTCGTCTTCATCTGTACCGTGGTAAATCGGCAGGCTGGCGTTGAGCTTCGGGATGATGAGTTCGCCGATTTGTTCACCGATTTTTGGTTGTTTTGCGTAGAGAGGAGCTTGGTTTCGTATCGGCGCGGCATCCACTGGTTGCTCTGTTTCAGCGGACAGCGGCTTGGCCGCTTCTAGGCCGCTTTTCCATTTCAGACCACTAACGCCGACCACGGCGATTCCCGCTGCGATCAAGCTTGCTCCAAAAAAGCGCACGAGCCGTTTCCAGTTCATTTATTTCGCCTCGGCTCCTTGGCGGAAGCGGACAAGGAATGCACCGGTACCGATGAATGCCAAACCAAACAGGATATAAGCGGCATACGGGGATGCCGTTTTCGGCAGTTTGGCTCCGGCTTCGGTCCGCTTCAGCGGTTTCGGCGTCGCCGGCTTCACTACTTTTTCGATTTTCGCTGCCTGGCCGCCTTGTTGTAAGTCTTTGCCGATTTCATCGAATAGGTCAGAAGCAAACATCTCTTCGGTCACGACAAAATCAGCCAGTCGCTCGCCGTCAGTGCTGTAAATTTCAACAAGCAAATCGTAGCCGTTCGCTGATTCCATTGTCAGCAGCGTCGATAGGCTGAGCGGCTTTTTCTCGCCGTCTTTCGTCAAATAAAACTTTGCTTCCAGCTGGAATGTAGAAAGCAGGTCCGTCCATACATCGGCGATCTCAGCGATTTGCGTTGGCGATAGCTCCGTCATGCTCGTGAAATCGTACGCCCCGATCGCCTCAAGCCGTTGGCCGATTTCTTCCATTTTCTTGGCGAATTGCGGATCTTCCATATTCAGCGATTCAAAATGGGTATAGAGCTTTTCCAACTCTGCGTCCGTCAAACCGAGCTCGTCCAAATCCGGAAGCAAGTAGTCGATGACGGCCTCCGACAGTTCCTCGACCGTCGCATAATGGTCAAGCGAATCGCCGTTTTTAGACAGCAGTTTTTCCAACTGCGTCTTCGTCATGCCAATTTCTCGCAAAAATTCGTTTAATGTTTCCTCGGTCAACGGCGTCAAATTTTGATAATAATCGACAATATCTTTCAGCTCGCCGATTGAGTGGTAATCGGCCAACGATTCGCCGTGCCGATCAAGAAGAGCGATGAGCTCTTCCTTTGTCATTCCGCGTTCGTTTAGAAAGGCGGCTAGCGTTTCATCAGTGATCGGAACGGAGTAATGTTTAAACAGTTCGATATATTCTTCGAGATCATTGTAAAATAAAAACACATCGGTAATGGCCTGTGCCTCTTCCATTTCTCCATTGTCGATAAGCATTTGTCGAAGCTGTTGTTCGGTCAATCCGTGTTTGGCGAGCAACTGAGCTAAATTTTCTTCCGTGAGCGGCTCGCCGAGTTCGCGGCGTAATTCGTCCACGCTGTCAAACTCATCGAGCGAATAGCCTTCATAGTCCAAATAATTTTCCAGCTCTTCGACTGTGATCCCGGCTTCATTTAAATACTGCTCTAAAGCTGGATCGTTGCGTTCAATGGCGAACGCTGAAGCTGGCCATACAGTGGCTATGGATGCGGCCAAGGCAAAAGGAACGATGTTTTTCATGTCGTGACCTCCGTTTGTTTGATATACGAATTCAGTATATAGGGACATGAGAAGGATGAAAATAGAGAAATATATGGAATTTTTTTGTTTAGAGAAACGTTATAAGTTGCAATAGCGAATTTCTCATGTTTCGTTTCGATTTTCATCTCGTTCCTCTTAAGCCGGAGCGAAGTTGTTTCGGCACATGTCTTTCTTTGTTTGTCTTGCCTGCAAAAGAATAGAAAGTGTAAAATAAAGGTGATTCCGCTTTCATCATGCGCGCGTATCTCCGTGGGCGATGGAAGGTGATTGGCAGAGTAGTCAGTTTTGCCGATAGAAGAGGCGTACAAATGACTAGGAGAATGATCGATCGCGTTCACCGGACTTGTAAACGTCTCCATAGCTTCAGACCACAGGTTGGCTGGCCATACTTGAGCAACGGACATTGCACTCTTCTTGACAAAAAGCTGCACATCCTCGTTCGCATGTCATTTCCGAAAGAAGTCTCCCAAGAAACGTGAAAGGCACAACTCTGGCAAGCAGGGAAGGCGATTATCGATTGGCCAACACCGTCCGATCTTCCATCCATTGAACGAACAGCTTTGAATCGAAAGAATAGGTAGAACATCGCCAGCTCTCAAGAAATGGCGAAAGGCAAGGGGAGGAGAAGAAATGGCGTCTACGCTGGTGGAAACGATCGGGGAGGGGATGTACCGTGTTCCGATTCCCGTCCCGTTTCCGATGAAACATGTCTACTGTTACGTGTATCAGGAGGCAGACGGCTGGAGTATTGTGGACGTTGGGTTTCGCGATCGCGAGGCGATGCGCGCCTGGGAGTCAGCGTTTCGAGAGCTGGGAATAAAGCCTCGCCATGTTCGTGCCATTTATCTTACCCATTTTCATCCGGATCATTTTGGCTTGGCTGGCTGGATGCAGCAGCAAACCGAGGCTCCTGTGTGGATCAGCGCGCCCGATTATCACATGGCAGAACGGGTCTGGGGGGAAGAAGGCATCCAAGCAGGCGAGGTGGCGGCTTTGTTTCGCCGCCATGGTGCGCCAGAGGAACTGACAGCGGAAATAGAGAAAGACATGTGGAAGCTGTCGATGCGTGTGAGTCCGCTCCCGGTGCTCACTGTCTTGGACGCTTCCGACATTGTGCTTGGACAGCGGCGGTGGACGATTGTCCCGGTTCCCGGTCATAGTGATGGACTCATCAGTTTTTATCAGCCCGAATTGCGTCAATTGATCGCGTCGGACCACGTGCTTGATCGCATTACCCCGAATATTGGTGTATGGCCGGGAGCCGACCCGAACCCGTTGCAGCAATATTTCACTTCTTTGCGCAAAGTCGAGGAGTTGGAAGTGGATATCGCTTGGCCTGCCCATGGCCGGGCCATCCACCAGTTTCGCGAGCGGGTCAGCGCTATTGTCCGCCACCACGGACAGCGGTTGCAAGCCATAAAAGCGCTTGCGACGGCTCGGGTGACCGCCTACGACATCGCGCGGCGCTTGTTTGACCATAAGCGATTGACTCCGATCCAATGGCGATTGGCGATCGCCGAGACGCTCGCGCATTTAGAGTATTTAGTATCGACTGGAGAATTGGAAAAAGAGGAGCATCAGCGCACTATCTTCTATGAGCAACCGGCTCGCTAACTTGGCTGGCGCCGTCCATTATATTGTTTTAAATAGGCTTGGTAAAAGGGAAACGGTTCGGTGTAACGCGCTGGCTTGTTCATGTCGAAATCCCGACAATTGCGGGGATTGAAGGGGAATGGTTTTATAGATAAAATATTCAGGTAATTCAGAATGATGGGGGGAGCATAATGAAACGCTGTCGGGTTCTGTTTCTGTTGCTCGGATTATGGTTTGTGTTCGGCCTATCGGTCGCGGGAGGGCGGGCCGAAGCGGCAGCTTCGCGCGCCAATGATGCCCCCATCGTGCTTCTCCACGGTTTTACCGGTTGGGGAAGGGACGAAATGGTTGGATTTAAGTACTGGGGCGGCGTGCGCGGCGATATCGAGCAATGGTTGAACGACAACGGTTATCGAACTTATACGCTGGCGGTCGGACCGCTCTCAAGCAATTGGGACCGAGCGTGTGAAGCGTATGCTCAGCTTGTCGGCGGGACGGTCGATTACGGGGCAGCCCATGCGGCAAAGCACGGTCATGCGCGGTTTGGCCGCACGTATCCCGGCCTGTTGCCAGAATTGAAACAGGGCGGCCTCATTCATATCATCGCCCATAGCCAAGGAGGACAGACGGCCCGCTTGCTTGTCTCACTCCTAGAGAATGGCAGCCAAGAAGAGCGGGAGTACGCCAAGGCGCACAATGTGTCGTTGTCACCGTTGTTCGAAGGCGGCCATCGTTTCGTGTTAAGCGTGACGACGATCGCCACTCCTCATGACGGAACGACGCTTGTCAATATGGTCGATTTCACCGCCCGCTTCTTTGACTTGCAAAAAGCGGTGCTGAAAACGGCGGCTGTCGCCAGCAATGTGCCTTACACAGACAGCGTGTACGACTTCAAACTCGACCAATGGGGACTGCGCCGAAAGCCGGGTGAATCGTTCGACCATTATGTGGAACGGCTCAAGCGCTCCCCGGTTTGGACGTCCACAGATACCGCCCGCTACGATTTATCCATCCCCGGCGCTGAAGCGTTGAATCGGTGGGTGCAAGCGAGTCCCAACACGTATTATTTGAGTTTTTCCACCGAGCGAACGGAGCAAGGTGCATGGACCGGAAACCATTATCCGGAGCTCGGCATGAACGCGTTTAGTGCGGTCGTTTGCGCTCCGTTTCTCGGTTCGTACCGCAATCCGGCGCTCGGCGTTGACGATCGCTGGCTTGAAAACGACGGCATCGTCAATACGGTTTCGATGAACGGTCCAAAACGTGGGTCGAGCGATCGAATCGTGCCGTATGATGGGACAATACGAAAAGGGGTTTGGAATGACATGGGAACGTACAATGTCGATCATTTGGAAGTCATTGGCGTTGACCCGAATCCGTTGTTTCCGATTCGTTCCTTTTATTTGCGCCTTGCCGAGCAGTTGGCAGGCTTGCGGCCTTAAAACAAGCATTGGGCGAAAAAGCCATCCCGATCGGATGGCTTTTACTGTGAAAACTCGCCGGTGTATCGTGATTTTCATGTTTGGGTGGAGGGCAAAGCGTTGCTCATAGACCTTTTAGTGAACATGCGCTGCCTTGATCCGTCATTTTTATGCGAAGCTATATAAGTTGAAATTTTATTTTACATCCTGCTGATTCCTCTCATATCGGCTTGTACTTAGATGAAACCCGCAACGAAAAATCGGAAATTCTTTATTGTAACTTATAGAAGCAAGGGCTTATGAATGTTTTTTGCAGAGCAAGCGCGTAAGCTGTATGACGGCCGCGGATGTCCGATGGTATAATAAGGGGAAAGCAGGCGGATGGGGGATGGGCGCGAAGCCGATCGAGCGGCAAAAGAACGGTATACGTTTATGGCAAGTGGGTGGAAGATCATCAACGGCGTGCCCTACAACATGACACCAGCTCCTTCATTTGTCCATCAGTATTTCAAAGGAATCATAGAGAGTGAGGGATCACAGTGCGGTTAACCGAAGAGGAAGTGCAAGCGCTGCTTGCCGAGACAGACGGCTGGAAGCTCACCGATGAGCGATGGATCGTGAAAAAATACCGCTTTCAAGACTACTTGCAAGGCATTGAGTTCGTCGGGCGAATCGCTGCGATTTCCGAAAACGCCAACCACCATCCGTTCATTTCCATCGACTACAAGTTGATCACGGTGAAGCTGTCTTCGTGGCGTGCGAAAGGGTTGACGACGCTCGATTTTGACTTGGCGAAGCAGTATGATGAGGTGTATGAGCAGATGAAGCAGGGGGAAGGGGAATGATCGTGCATCGCACAGCCCTCGTTACCGGAGCGGCGCGGGGGATCGGCTATGAAGTGGCAAAAACGTTGGCAACCAACGGCGTGAACGTCGTGCTTGCCGACTTGAAGCAGGAAGAGGTGGAACGGGCGGCAGAGTCGTTTACCCGCTCGTGCCGCAGCGGCGGCTCTTGTCCGTTGAAGAAGTCGCCCATTATGTTCTCTTTTTGGCAGGCGAACAAGCGAAAGGTATCACCGGGCAGGCGGTCGTGATCGATGGCGGATATACGGCGCAATGAGGCGAAACAGAATGCTGGCATCGCACAGCGGTTTCGTTTCAAAGCCGAAAAGGGCTGACTCTGAAGGTGATCCGCCAGAACAGGTGGTCGAAATGGTTTTGTGCGCGGCTTATAGGAAAAGGGGATCCGCCTTCAATGCAGCATCGTGTTGTTCGATGTGTGTATAGCGCAAAAGAAGGTGTCCCGAGGCAACGGGACACCTTCTTCGCTACGGACGCTCAGCTGAGGGCGAACTCAAAGCTGGCGTTGAGTTTTACCTCTTTTCCGACAAGGAATCCGCCAGTTTCGAGCGCGACGTTCCATACCAATCCGTAATCTTCACGATTGATCGTTCCTTCGACGTCAAAGCCGACGGTGATGCCGCCGGTCAGCGGGTTTTTCACTTGACCGTTGTATTCGACTTTGAACGTTTCCGTTCTCGTCACGCCGCGAATCGTCAGCTGTCCAGTCACTTCATATTCGGTGTCGGACAGTTTGCGCACCGAGTCGCTGACAAAGGTGATGGTCGGATGGTTTTCCACATCGAAAAAGTCAGCTGAGCGGAGGTGGTTGTCGCGGTCGGTGTTTTTCGTATCGATTGAAGCGGCGTCAACCGTCACCTTTACTTTCAGCGACTCCAGTTCATTCACATCGCCTTGCACGTCGACGTCAAAGTTGGTAAATTCCCCTTTTGCTTTGGAAATCATCATATGCCGGACTTGAAAAGTGATCGAGCTGTGCGCTTTGTCAAGTTGGAATGTTGTCATTGTTCTCCCCCTCTTGGTTACTTCATCATCCCATCATTATCATAGCAAATATATATCTTGAATTCAAACATTTTTTATTCAAGTTTTTTTGGGGTGTAGAGTCCAAAGGGATATCCATGATAAGATGGAAATAGCAACAGTGGCCGGAAAGGATGGGACCATGATGAATGAAATAGGGATCTTAGCGAAAATCGAACAGCAGCTCGAGCAATTGTCACCGGCGGAACAAAAAGTGGCTGCCTATCTTCTTCGCCATGCGGAGCTGATTCCGACGATGACCACCAAAGAGTTGGCACGGGCAGCTGATACAAGCGAGGCGAGTGTCGTTCGCTTTTGCAAGGCGATCGGCATCGGCAGCTTTCCGGGATTGAAGCTGGCGCTTGCCCGTGAGTTGGCGATGGCGGATATGAACATTAATGATTTTTCCATCATTGACAAGCCGAATGCGCCGTATGAGCTGTTTATGAAAGTGACCTATGTGAATAAGGCGGCCATTGAGGCGACGACGACAACACTCGATAAGCGCGAGTTAGAAAAAGCCGCTGAGGCGATGATCAAAGCCAAGAAGATGGTTTTTTACGGAGTAGGCGGCTCCGCGGCCGCAGCGGTGGACGCTAGTTATAAGTTTACGAAGCTTGGCTACATGGCGGCAACATCGCCTGATTTTCATACGATGCTGCCACTGGTGGCCCATTTGCAAGAAGGAGATGTGTTCGTCGCCATATCGACGTCAGGGCGGACGAAAGATGTATTGGAGATCGCCCGGTTTGCCAAAAAGCAGCAGGCGACGGTCATTGCCATTACAAAGCTTGATCCTTCATCACCGTTATATAAGGAAGCGGATATTCGACTTGCGCTGCCGGATGTTGAGCAAGACCATCGCATTGGCAGTATGGCATCGAGAATGGTGCAGCTCAACGTGATCGATGCCTTGTATTTGATTACGTTCCATCGGGTGGGAAGCCGGGTCATTGAACGATTTCATCAAACAAGAGAAGAAGTGGTGCGGTTGCGGAGGTAAAGCGGGTCTGAGACGGGCCCGCTTTTTTTGTGGGAATGTTTCAAACAAAAAAGAATAGATTGATATTTTATTTCATAAATTTATAATATAATTATGAAATATAATTTCTTAAAACGTGCAAAGAGGTGACAAAATTGCTTGAACATCTTGCGACAGAACAACGAAACGAAAAAACGAAACATTTGGATGAAATGACGACAAAAGAAATTTTGCACGTCATGAACGAGGAAGATCAGGCCGCAGTTGCCGCAGTAGCTGAGCAACTTGATTGTATTGAAAAAGTCGTCCATCTTGTCATCGCCGCATTTCGGCGCGGCGGGCGGTTGATTTACGTCGGGGCGGGGACGAGCGGCCGGCTCGGATTGCTTGATGCGGTCGAATGCCCGCCGACATTTGGAACTGAACCGTCCATGGTGCAGGCGGTCCTTGCCGGAGGACCGGAAGCGATTGCGAAGGCGGTGGAAGGAGCGGAAGATGATGAAGAGGCTGCTGTTCGCGATTTACAGGCAGTCGGCTTGACGGAAAACGATGTTGTCATCGGCATTGCAGCAAGCGGCCGAACGCCATATGTGGTCAGCGCCCTTCGTTATGCCAAACAAATCGGGGCATCGACCGGAAGCATCGCCTGCAATAAAGGAGCCGCCATCAGTCAGTATGCCGATGCGGCGGTGGAAATCGAAACAGGGCCGGAAGTGTTGGCTGGTTCAACGAGGTTAAAAGCTGGGACAGCGCAAAAAATGGTGCTCAACATGATTTCTACGGCAGCGATGGTCGGTATTGGCAAAGTGTATGGGAACTGGATGGTCGATGTACAGGCGACAAATGAAAAGTTAAAAGAGCGGGCCAAGCGCATTTTAATAGAGGCGACAGGAGTCAGCGCCGAAGAGGCGTCCCGCTATTATGAACAGGCCAAAGGGGAGGTGAAAACGGCGATCGTGATGATTTTGCGCCAATGCGGTTATGAAGAGGCAAAAAAACGACTGCAACAAGCAAAGGGGTTTGTGCGTAAAGCGCTTGAATAACGAAATAAGGGGGAGAGAACGATCATGACTCGAGAACAACAAATTGCCATATCGATACTTCAGTACGTTGGGGGAAAAGAAAACATCATCCGCATTGCCCATTGCATGACGCGGGTGCGCGTGTCACTGCGGGATCCGGGCAAAGCGAACATGGACGCACAGCCTCTCCCCCCGGTGCCGCGTCGGGCAGGCCGAATCACGATCGATAACGAACGTTATGGCCGGTACGCCGGTGAACTGCAAATGACTTTGGTTGACCTCCCGCCCGATGACCGAGTCAATGTGATCGGTGAGGTGATCGAGGAAGATGTATCGCTGCTTCGCTTCGTTCATGGCGGCCGCCGCTTTTGTCTCATTCGTTGGTAGCAGGAAGACTCCATCGGTTGCTAGCGTGATGAAGATATAGAGAGGTGGCTGCCTGATTCTTTGTCGCGCCTAGGGGCAACGAGGGCAAGCCCATGGCCTGCCCTCGACCTTGAAAAGGCGTATCATCACCCGCTAGATTCGTTTCAGTTCGAGAAAAAAAGCGGTTAAAAACTTGCGCACATTCATCCGGCATTCCGTCTCGTTCTGGCCTCGCTCGAGTTCTTTCATGCGCCGGCGGATGTCCGCAAAATCAAACAGTCTTGGCGCGAAATGCTCAAACGTCGGATTGGTGTAATCGGTGAGGCCGAGGGAGGCGAGATGGGAGAACGCCTGCAAGACAAGCCGACGGATGCGCTGTTCCATCGCTCGCGCTTCTTTGCTTGTTTCCGCAGGCGACAGGCCATATTCCCGCCTAACGAGTTCCGCGTATAGCTCTTTCAACGGCGGCAGTTCCCGCACCGGACGGCCTTTTGCTTCCTGTTCGGCCAGCCAGCGCATCACAAGAAGCACATCCGCGCTGCCCGCCTCGCCGGCGACGCCAAGAAGAAGGAGAAGCTGCTCAGCCTGCTGTTCAATAGCGGCTTGGTTCGGAATGGATTCACGAGCGGCCGACGGCGGCTCAAAACCTTTTAGCACTTGGCGGATCGACTCAAGCGAACGGATGGCTGACATATGATCGGCGACCCGCTTGAGCACGGACAGCACTTCGTAGCGGTTGATCGGTTTTTGAATGTACGTGTCGATGCCTTGCAAATAGGCGTGGCCGATCATTTCTTTGTTTTCGACTTGAGAAATCATGATAAAGGTTCCGGCAAATCCTTCTTCCCGCAGCGCCTTGATCGTTTGAATGCCGTCGCGCCCCGGCATGAGTAAATCGATGAGCACGACATCGACGTCAAGCAAATCGGCGGTGCGGACGTTGAAGCCGTCCTCAGCGAAGCCGACCACCTCGCCGAGCCCTGATTCATGGATTAACTTTTCCAGCATCTTTCGGACTGCGGGGTCGTCTTCGATGAGAAAAAAACGAAGTCCTCCCATCCCTCTGTTCTCCCCTTTCTTGATGGTGCCGCGGCCATTCAAACAAGATGTGCCCCTTGCGGCGGTACAGGTGGATGCTCGTTCTGAAAGGCATCGGTTTGCGCCTCTAGCAGGCGGGACGTCGGAACAACGAAGCGAAAGACGGTCTGGCCCGGTTCGCTTTTGACGAGCTGCAGATGACCGCCGAGCGCTTGGGAGATGTCACGGGCATGGGTCAGTCCAATTCCTGTTGATGGATTGCCTCGGCGGTCGTATTTCGTCGTAAAGCCTGGTTGGAAAATCCAGGCGATATCATCAGCGGAGATGCCGGGGCCGTCATCTTCCACTTCGATGACCAAGCCGTTTCCTTCCAAGCGGGCTCGCAGTTCGACTGCTCCGTTTTTGCGAATGGCTTCGACCGCATTGGACACCAAATTGTTCAATACGGAAAGTAGTGGATAGAGCTGATCAGTGGCCAAGTCGATCTGTCCGTGATAGGAAAACGTGATCGCTTTTCCGGACAGGCTGGCGTATTTTTCGTTGGCGCGAATCACCATCGCACACAATTCAGCGATGGGAATGCGCCCCCTTCCTGACTGGCGGCCGATCAGTTTGGACAGACCGGCGAAAATGCGCTGCATATCCTTTTTTGTTTCATGAATATGTTCGGCAAGGTCGAGGGCGATGCGCGGTTCAACCGGTTTGCCTTCCACAAGGCGCGAGTACAGATCATAACTTTGGCGCGTCATGTCTTCCATGAGCGCCATCGATTTTTGCAAGTAAACCATCTCTTCGTAAAGCCCGCTGTTGACCATCATCAGCCGCTCAAGCTCTTCTTTTCTTGCCTCGGCCAGCGAGCGGACATGTTTGGTCATCCACATATTGTAAACGCCAATGACACAGAAACTGCGCAAAATAGCAAACAGCGACAGCACGACGAGCATGTGGCCGCTAAACGGGAACGATTCTCCCATTCCGTAGCGAATGGCAAGCTCGCAGCCGTTGGCGAGAAAGTCCAGCGCCGCTCCCATCACTCCCGCGCGGATGGGCGCCGCCATTTGCCGGCGAAAGTGAACCATGGCCGCCATAGCCGCAAAGCTGATGTAATATCCGGCGGCCGGAAGGTGAATCCATAGGCTTTCTGATGTGGATGTTTCCCCCGTTAAGACGTCGAGAAAAACGCGAAACCCGACGACCACCGCTCCGGTGCTTGCGCCGATGACAAGCGGGGGAAGGGAAGAAAAGGCGACCAACCCAAGAACAAAAACGGCGCTGCCGAGCGAGACGCGAAACGGGCTGTCAAACGGGTTCATTTTCATTTCGCCCAGAAACGCGGTCGCCGAAAGCAAAAGCAAAAGAAGCCAAACAGGTTCTTTTTTCGCGAGTGTCAGTGGACGTCACCGCCTTTGTGAAAGTCATGGCCTAGTTTGCAACTCTATTATATAACAGAAAAGCGAAAACAACGGCCTTTTTTCAAAGATAGCAAGAAAAAACCGTATGCCCCAGCTGAAGAAGGGGATACGGTTCCATCACCGCTGGCGGTATTCCAATCGCCGCGAGACGAGTGACAGCGAATAGTTGACGATAAAATACATGAACGCAACGAGAAGAAAAATCGGAATGACGAAATTGACGTTGCGCCCGTTAATGATTTGCGCATGGTTCATCAATTCGGGCAAGGAGATGACAATGGCCAGCGATGTATCTTTTAATAAGGAAATAAACTGGCTGACGATCGGCGGCACCATGCGTCGCAACGCTTGCGGCAAAATGATGTACCATAACGTCTGCCCATACGTAAGCCCCGATGAACGCGCCGCCTCGATTTGCCCTTTATCGATCGACTGCAGGCCGCTGCGGACAATTTCTGACAACATGGCCGATTCAAAAATGACCAAGGCCGAAATGGCTGCGTATAGTTTATCGAGCTTCAAGCCGACTTCCGGAAGGGCGAAATACGTAAAGAAAATGATCAAGAGCAGCGGCAAATTCCGGATTGTTTCGACCAGCACGGCGAGCAGTTGAGAAAGCACCGGGATTTTTGTGTAGCGAATGACCCCGATGATAATGCCGAAGATAAAACTCAAAGCAATGGAAATGAACGCCACTTCCAATGTGACGAGAAACCCTTGAAGCAAAAACTTCAAATGGGCGGGCGTGTAGGCACCGGCAAAATCCATGATGCACCCTCCTTTCCTACCGCGCCTTGAGCAGCCGGCGTTCTAAGTAGCCGACACCAAGGCTGAGCGGGATCGTTAAGACGAGGTAAAACAAGGCGACGAAAATATAGACGTCAAAGGTGACAAACGTTTTCGAGGAAATGAGATCGCCGAAATACATCAAATCAAGCCCGGCAATGACGCCAAGAACGGACGAATTTTTTACCAAATTGATGAACTGATTGCCAAGCGGTGGAATGACGATTTTCACCGCCTGCGGCAAGATGACGTAACGCATCGCCTGCAAATAGGTCAACCCGGACGAGCGCGCCGCTTCCATTTGTCCTTTCGGCACTGCTTGGATGCCCGAGCGGATCGCTTCGGCAATAAACGCAGCGGTATACACCATCAGTCCGAGCGTTCCGGCGGTAAACGAGTCAAAGCGAATGCCGATGGCGGGCAAGCCCATAAAAAAAACAAAAACGATTAAGACAAGCGGAATGTTGCGGATGAATTCTACGTACGCCGTTCCGATCCAATTGAGCGGACGAATCGGCGCGATGCGGAAAATGGCGATGATGGTCCCAAGGGCCAAGCTGCCGATGAGAGCCAGCACGCTGGCTAAAATCGTATGGCCAAATCCTTGCATATACAAATCCCAATGTTCCACCAAAATGGAAAAGCGCAGCACGGCGATCAACCTCCTTTCTTCGCTGAATGAAGGGCTTTGGGCAAACAGGTGGGCGGATGCGTCCCGCCCACCGTGTTTCGCCTGTCATTGTTGCGGTTTTTTGCCGATCCATTTTTCGTAGATCTTATCGTATTCGCCGTTTTCTTTAATTTCTTTTAAGTATTCATTGATGACTTGCAGCAGTTCTTTGTCCCCTTTGCGGACGGCGATGCCGTACGGCTCTTCGGTGAACGTTTCATCAAGGACGCGGTAGTTCGGGTCTTGTTTTGCCATCCCCCAAAGCAGCGCGTTGTCCGTTGTCAGCGCATCGCCTTGGCCGGCTTTTAACGCGGTAAACGCTTCTGCATAGTTTTCAAATTCAAGCACGTTGACTTGCGGTGCTGCTTTGCGGATGTTTTCCGCCGATGTCGAGCCTTTCGCCGTCAGAACGGTCATGCCTTTTTTCAAGTCTTTCACGCTGTTGATCGGGCTGTCTTTTTTGACAAGCAGCGATTGCCCAGCCATAAAGTACACATCCGAGAAATCCACTTCTTTTTTCCGTTCTTCATTGATCGTCATGGTGGCGATAATGGCGTCAATTTCCCCGTTGTTCAGCATCGGGATGCGCGTTTTGGATGTCACTTCTTTCAATTCAATTTTGTTTTCATCGCCAAGAATTTTTTTCGCCAACCCTTTGGCAATATCGATATCAAATCCTTCCACTTTGCCGGTTTCCGGATTTTTCAATCCAAATAAGTTCAAATCGTATTTGACGCCAACGACAAGTTTGCCGCGTTGTTTAATTTTTTCAAGTGTATTGGTCGCTTTCGTTGTTTCGGACGATGTTCCGCCTTCTCCTTTGTCCGTCGTGCTGCAGCCTGTCAAGGCGACAGCGCTCAATAAGGCCGTTAAGGCGACGGTAATCCACCATTTCCATGCTTTCTTTCTCATGAGCAAAACCCCCTTTGATTGACCGGAATTAATGGTTTAAAATGCGGCTTAAAAAGACACGCGCCCGTTCCTCTTTCGGGGCCGCGAAAAACTCCTCAGGCGGTGCTTCCTCTAAAATGCGCCCTTGATCCATAAAGACGATGCGATCGGCCACCTCGCGGGCAAACCCCATCTCATGGGTGACGACAACCATCGTCATCCCTTCTTTCGCCAGTTGTTTCATGACATCAAGCACCTCGCCGATCGTTTCCGGGTCAAGCGCCGATGTCGGTTCGTCAAACAGCATGATTTTCGGTTTCATCGCCAATCCGCGGGCGATGGCGACGCGTTGCTGCTGGCCGCCGGAGAGCGCGGACGGGTAAGCGTTTGCTTTATCTGGAATGCCGACTTTTTCGAGATAATACATGGCGATGTCATTGGCCTCTTTTTCCGACATGCCGAGCACTTTGCGCGGCGCCAACGTGATGTTTTGCAAGACGGTCATATGCGGGTATAAGTTGAAATGTTGGAACACCATGCCGATATTGCGCCGCAGTTCATTGATGTTGATCTGTTTGTCATTCACTTTGACGCCGTCAACGATCAACTCGCCGCTTGAGATCGTCTCGAGCCGGTTGATGCAGCGCACAAGCGTGCTTTTGCCTGAGCCGGATGGCCCGATGATGACGACGACTTCTCCTTGGTTGATCGTCAAGTTAATGTCTTTGAGCACATGAAAATCGCCGTAGTATTTGTTGACCTGGTGGAAATAAATCAATATCCCCCCTCCTTTGTGACAAATTTGTGAATGTTTTTCGAATTCATTGTAAATATGCGCCTACGAAAATCTACGGAAATCTACAAAAAATTTTGCTTGTTTGCAAAAAATCATCGATTCCAACACTTCTTGCCGGTTTGCGGTTTTCACGAAAAAAGGTCCATGGGTAGCGCGGTCCGCTCTCGACACGGAGATGAAAATGGCTGCTTGCTGACGGGATTTTCACGAAAAAAAACAGAAGGATTTTTTGAGGCCAGTAGCGAACGGTACGTGAAAAAGGAACAGGGAAGGGGGATCACGATGACGGTGGGTCATGGCGCATCAGTGACCCTTGGCCGCCATCAAACGTTGCAGCAGGCGGCTCAGTTGCTGGTGGCGCACGGGATGGACGCCGTTGATGTCGTCGATGAATGCGGGAGCTCGGTCGGTCGATGCACGTGGCGGATGCTGCTATGGGCGGTGGCGCATGGAATGGATCGCATGATGACAGTGGAAGAGGTATTGGCGGCGTTTTCGATCGAGGGCGGGACGGGGCCGAAAGAGGAAGGCACGGAAGCACCCGACGCCAAAGAGGATTCAAGGGCAACGGCCGAGCTTGAACGACTGCGGTGTGAGTTGGAAGAAACACAGCGCTTGGCGGAAACGATGAAAACGGTGCTGGATGCGGCGTATGAAGGGGTCGTCGTCGTTGATGGAGATGGCGTCGTTCGGGAAATCAACCGGGCGTACTGCCAGTTCCTCGGCATCCGCCGAGAGGATGCGATCGGCAAGCATGTGACGGAAGTGATCGAAAATACCCGTTTGCATATTTGTGTGCAATCCGGTATTCCAGAGCGTGGATATATTCAAAAAATTTACGGCCAGCCGATGGTCGTGCATCGCATTCCGATTTGGCGTGACGGCAAAGTCATCGGAGCGATTGGGATGCTCATTTTCCAAGGGGTGTCGGAAGTATACGAAATTTTCCGGCGCCTGCAAGAGCTGTCGCGCGAGGCAAGCCGGAAGGAGAAAAACGGGACGGCAGCGCCAAAACAAGAGGCGGCCACCTCCGCCGCCGTAGGGGTGGAGCGCATCATCAGCCGCCATCCGACGATCGTTGCGGTGAAACAAATGATCCGCCGGGCGGCGCGTGTGCCGTCGACCGTGCTCATTACCGGCGAAAGCGGAACGGGGAAGGAAGTGGCGGCGCGGGCGATTCATGAGGCGGGTCCGCGTGCGGACGGGCCGTTTGTCAGTATCAACTGCGCCGCCATCCCGGAAGCGCTTTTGGAAGCAGAACTGTTTGGCTATGAGGACGGAGCGTTCACCGGTGCGAGAAAAGGGGGGAAACCGGGCAAGTTTCAGCTCGCCCATGGGGGGACGCTGTTTTTAGACGAAATCGGTGATATGCCGCTTGCGATGCAGGCGAAGATGTTGCGCGTGCTTGAGGAAAAGAAAGTGGAAAAAGTGGGCGGGGTATCGGGGACAGAGGTGGACGTGCGCATTATTGCTGCGACGAACAAACCGCTCGAGGAGATGGTGCGAGGCGGAACGTTCCGCGAAGATTTGTTTTACCGCCTGAACATTATCCGCATCCATCTCCCGCCGCTGCGTGAGCGGAAGTCGGATATCCCCGCCCTCATCGCGCATCATATGGAACGGCTTTGCCAGCAGTATGGGGTTCGGGGGAAATCTTTTTCAAAAGAGGCGATGGAGGTGTTGGTCAGCTATTCATGGCCAGGCAACATTCGTGAGCTGGTCAATGTCATCGAGTGGCTCATTAGTATGGTGGAAGGGGAGAAGATTGAGCGCGAACATTTGCCTGCCTATTTGTCCGCCATTCAGCCGATGGCGGCATCTATGCCATATGGCGGTGCGAACATCGCCGACCGGTGGAAAGAAATGGTCTACCAATCCGAACGCGAACGCATTGCTGCCGCCCTTGTCGCGGCGAACGGCAATAAGGCGGAAGCGGCGAGGAGACTTGGCATTCACCGATCTACATTATATGAAAAATTAAAAAAGTATGGATTTTGAGCGTTCTCCGCTGAGAAGGGGGGTTCTCGGTCCATGATGATCAACAACGGCAGACTGACCGTTGTTTCTTTTTTGTTGAGGGGAAAAGGGTGTCGGGAGAATGTCGGGTAATGTAGGGGATGTGTAGGTAAAGTGTGGGTGGGATTCCGTTAAGGAGATGGAAAATTCCTAATCATAACACGTTTCTAGTTTGGCATAAAGTTTGCATATAGAAGATATTGAAAACGATATCAAAGGAAGAGGGTGACGGAACAATGTACGAGCTGTTGGTGCCGAACCGGGTTATTTATGGGTGCGAAACGTTTCGTGAAGTCGGCGGGCAAGCGAAAGCGCTCGGGTCGAAAGCGTTCATTGTCAGCGATCCGGTGATGGAGAACATCGGTCTGGTCGCCCGCTGTGAACAATATTTGCAGGAAGCGGGGGTGCCATTTGCCAAGTATACAGGGGTCGACAAAGAACCGACGGATGTCCATGTAAATGAGGCGCTTGACGTCTGCCGGAGCGAACGATGTGACGTCATCATCGCTCTTGGCGGCGGCAGCAGCATCGATGCCGCGAAGGCGGTGGCAGTGATGATGACGAATGAGGGAACGATCAGCGACTATGTTGGCAACGCTAGGATGTTCACGAAAAAACCAGTGCCGCTCATCGCCATTCCGACGACGGCCGGCACCGGTTCCGAAGTGACGAAAGTGACAGTCATTATTGATACGAAGACAGACGTCAAAATTATGATTTCCCAGCCGGCGCTCCTTCCGGCCGTGGCGATCGTTGACCCGCTTCTTACTGTCTCATGCCCGCCATCCGTCACCGCGGCGACCGGTGTCGATGCGCTTTGCCACGCGATCGAGGCGTATATTTCCCGACGCGCCCATCCGGTGACCGATGTGTTGGCGCTATCCGCCATTGAGGCGATCATCGGTCATTTGCGCCGGGCGTACGAAAACGGTCAAGACATCGAAGCGCGGGAGAAAATGGCGATCGCGGCGATGAAGGCCGGCATGGCGTTCTCGAACGCCTCGGTGACGCTCGTGCACGGCATGTCGCGGCCGATCGGCGCGCTTTTCCACGTGCCGCACGGCGTGTCCAATGCGATGCTGCTGCCAGGGGTGCTTGAATTTACAAAAGACAGCGCCAGAGAACGGTTGGCGGTGATTGCCCGGCTCATCAACCCGCAGCTGAAGGACGTTTCTGATGCCGAAGCGGCCGATGCGCTTGTTGAAGAAGTGAAACAGCTTTGCCGTGATTTGCACATCCCGAATATGAAAACATGGGGCATTGACAAAGCGGCATTCGACAAAGCGGTTGATAAAATGGCGGCTGATGCGCTGGCAAGCGGCAGTCCAGCGAATAACCCGAGAGTGCCGACGCACGAGGAAATTGTGGCATTGTACCATTATTGTTACGACTATGAGTACAACACGAAAACCGTCAGTTCGTGAATCAGATGGCGATTGCAGGACGCATGACAGCGGCCAGCCGCAAACAGACGGCAAAGGACGCCGCTTTTTGGAAGCGTTCAGCTTGCCAACTGTTCCCGCACAAGGCAGCATTCGCCGCTGAATCGATCACGCTTGTGCGCGTTCATGAGCCAATCTGTCGAAAAACCGATGAGAAAGGTGGTTTCATTCATGAGTTCTGTCACCGAAACAAAAACATTGAAAAACTTCATTGCCGGCCAATGGGTCGCTTCGACATCCGGAAAAGAAGAAATCGTGCCGAACCCGGCGACGGGAGAAGTGTTGGCCAAAGTGCCTCTCTCTTCGCGCGAGGAGCTGGATGCGGCGGTGGCGGCTGCGAAGGAAGCGTTCCGCGAATGGCGGAAAGTGCCGGTTCCGCGCCGCGCCCGCATTTTGTTCCGCTACCAGCAGCTGCTTGTCGAGCATTGGGAAGAGTTGGCTAGAATGGTGACGCTAGAAAACGGCAAAGTATACGAGGACGCGTACGGCGAGGTGCAGCGCGGCATTGAATGCGTCGAGTTTGCGGCAGGGATTCCGACGCTCATGATGGGGCAGCAGCTGCCGGATATCGCGACCGGCATTGAATCGGGCATGTATCGCTATCCGCTCGGCGTCGTCGCTGGGATTACGCCGTTTAACTTCCCAATGATGGTGCCGTGCTGGATGTTCCCGCTCGCCATCGCTTGCGGCAATACGTTTGTACTGAAGCCGTCCGAGCGGACTCCTATGTTGGCCAATCGTCTGGCGGAGCTGTTCACCGAAGCCGGCCTGCCGCCGGGAGTGCTGAATATTGTCCACGGAGCGCACGAGGTCGTGAACGGCATTTTAGAACATAAAGACATTAAAGCCGTCTCGTTCGTCGGCTCGCAGCCGGTTGCGGAGTACGTATACAGGACAGCCGCCGCCCACGGCAAGCGGGTGCAGGCGCTCGCCGGTGCGAAAAACCATTCGATCGTTATGCCGGACACCGATCTTGATCTGGCGGTGACGAACATCATCAACGCCGCCTTTGGTTCGGCGGGTGAGCGGTGCATGGCGTGCTCGGTCGTTGTCGCTGTCGGTGATATCGCTGATGAGTTGGTGGAGCGGCTCAAACAGGCTGCTGACCGCATCCAAATCGGCAACGGGCTTGACCAAGGCGTCTTTTTGGGCCCGGTCATCCGCGAGGCGCATAAAGAACGGACGATCAAATACATTGAAATCGGCGAAAAAGAAGGCGCGCTCCTTGTCCGCGACGGCCGCCGCGACTCGGCGACAAGCGGCAAAGGCTACTTTATCGGCCCGACGATTTTTGACCATGTCAAGCCGGGCATGACGATCTGGACGGATGAAATTTTCGCTCCGGTTCTCTCGGTCGTCCGGGCCCGCGATTTGGACGAAGCGATTGAGATCGCCAACCGGTCGGAGTTCGCCAACGGCGCCTGCATTTACACCGACAGCGCCAAAGCGATCCGCCAGTTCCGCGAAGAAATCGACGCGGGCATGCTTGGCGTCAACGTCGCCGTCCCCGCGCCGATGGCCTTTTTCCCGTTCTCGGGCTACAAAAACTCGTTCTATGGCGACCTTCATGCCAACGGCCGCGACGGCGTCGAGTTTTACACGAGAAAGAAAATGGTGACGGCGAGATATCAGTAAGCGAATGATGAAGAAAGGGTGTCCCAAATGTAGCAGGGCACCCTTTTTTACTACATATGTCCCTCCTCTCACCACTACTCATTTATTCTAGTTTTTTAATGGAGGTACCGTTGAGTTAGACTCTTTTCGCGAAAATTCTAATTTGGTGAGTGGCGATTTTCGTGCCCGGGTGGAGCACAGAAGGTAGCCCATAGGTCGTTCGGTGAAAATCCCGTGCCGGTGAACAGTGATTTTCATGCTAGGCGGGAGCGAAATTTACTCATGGATGTTTTGGATCATGTTTGCTTCCGAGTTGTTTTTATGTTTGTTGAGGCATGGAATACAAAAAAAACAAGTAAAGATGTCCATAGTTAAAGGGTGTTTAGCTGTTCGGATGCTAGATTGCCTTCAGAGATTATTAAAAGATGTCAACAATGCTTAGGACAAAATTGTAATATTTAACAATCATGATTGTAAGCGTTTTATTATAAAATTGTACATGAGAAGGATATGATTGGTAGAAGTGTTTGTTGGGTTATGGGTATGACCAGACTATAAAGAGTAGGGAGGCGAATACATGAATAGGTTCATGAGATTTCTAGATGAAAAGTTTATGCCTGTTGCGGCAAGGGTAGGAGAACAGCGGCATCTACAGGCGATCCGCGATGGTATCATTATGACAGTCCCTTTAGTCATTATTGGATCACTTTTCCTGATCATCGCCTTTCTTCCTATTAAGGGGTATGAATCATTTATGTCAAGCTTGTTTGGGGGTAACTGGCAAAAAAACCTGCTTTACCCGGTTGGTGCGACATTTGACTTGCTTGCTATATTTGTAGCTTTTGGAGTTGCCTATCGACTGGCTGAAAGATATAAATTAGACTCAGTATCCATTGCGATCGTTTCAGTCGCCTGCTTTCTGTTAGCGACACCTTACAAAATCTCCTTCACTCCTCCAGAAACAGACAAAGTTTATCAAGTCGATGGAATTCCAACTGCACTAACGGGGAGCAAGGGAATGTTTGTCGCTATTATTATCGCTATTTTAACAACAGAAATTTATCGTATTGTTGTCAAGAGAAATATGGTCATTAAGATGCCAGCCGGTGTACCCCCAGCTGTAGCTAGGTCGTTTGCTGCCTTGTTGCCAGGGATGGCGGCCATAATAACCGTTTGGTTGTTGCGGTTGTTGCTTCAAGTTACCCCGTTCGAAAACATGCACAACATTGTCTTCACTCTCTTAGGAAAGCCTCTTTCTCTCCTTGGAGGTTCGTTGGCCGGGGCCGTTATCGCAGTGGTTATCGCGCAGATGTTGTGGGTAACAGGCATCCACGGACAGGCCATTGTGTGGGGAATTATGTCGCCTGTTTGGTTGGCGCTTGTAGATGAAAATCGGCTTGCCTTTACGTCCGGAAAAGAAATCCCCCATATCATAAATGTTCAGTTTATGGATATCTTTTATTCTATTGGAGGTTCAGGGACAACACTCGGTTTGGCACTCTTGCTTTTATTTAAGTCACGCAGCAAACAGGTAAAGCAACTAGGAAGGCTGGCAATTGCCCCGGGATTGTTCAATATTAATGAACCAATTATTTTTGGGCTGCCTATGGTGATGAATCCGGTTATGATGATACCGTTTATTCTCGTTCCAGTGGTTATTGTTACAGTTTCGTACTTTGCAATGGATTTAGGTTTAGTCGCAAAAACAGCTGGAGTGATGGTCCCTTGGACAGCACCTGTAGGAATAGGGGGATTTCTAGCTACGGGGGGTAAATTTTCAGGAGCGGTATTGCAGTTATTCAATGTGGCTTTATCAGCAACATTATATTATCCATTTTTTAGAATATGGGATAACCAAAAATATAAAGAAGAACAACAATCTTAAATATAAATTCAAATTGACTTCATATTCATCGCATGTGTTTTTTTTAAAGTGTCAACAACCCCCTTGACAAAGTCGCGTTTACTTCTCATTGAAGGCCGGTTGTAAGCGTTTTAAGATAAAGGTACAGTCAAACAAAAAGGAGCATTCCCGTTAGGAGCTTTTCCGGGGACTTGATCAAAAAAAGCCCTCTTGGTATGATGCAGGGGTG
>NZ_LQYX01000105.1:0-2087 GCF_001587475.1 Geobacillus sp. B4113_201601 | reverse complement strand
GAGCGCTTGGGACGGATACCACGAATCCATGAGCACATACACCGGCTGAGCCCGTTTCCCCTTGAGCGAGGAAAGCCTCTCGATCGCTAGGTCGATCTTGCTTCTTCCCGCCGCCTTATCATAGAGACGAAACGCGAACGGAAACGCTTGCGTGAAGGTATGCACCATCCGCCAAACGAGCGAATGCCCCCAAACGGATGGATGATCGTTGTGCGAGTAGTGCCAATCACACCCTTGAATGGCGCGGGCGGCCCGTGACGAAGGCTTTGTTTTTTGGCCAATCGTATCATCCATCGAAGGAACAGTGGTTGATTCGTCCGCTTGGCTAGGCGTTCGATCTGGCGAAGGATCCATTCTTACAGCTTCTCAAGCAGTTTTTCCTCGTTCCAAGGGCTTTTCGTGAAAAAGTGGCTCAGTGTCGTTCGATGATTCGGGTGAAAACTCCAGTACCGGACATCCGTCAATGTCCCCGAAAATCCCTTGGTCGTCAAGGCGTCGACAAGATGAACGAGATGCTTGATGACCGGCTTCGAGAAATAAAGCGCCAATCCCAGCGTCATGAAAAACTTGTGGATTCCTTGATGATGTGCTAAATCTATTCATGAGACATGAACCTCCTTGTGGGTAGTTGGTGGTACATCTATTCTAACCAAGGAATCGGGTTCATGTCTCCTTTTTTGTTTAGTTGTCAATTTATGTTAGCAAATTTGCTCATCTACAGTTTATTTTTATTTATACTAGCCATAAAATAATTTCTGCTAAAGCCTCAGCAGTTTTACCAGGAACCCCTGCTTTCTTTAACGCTGAAATTAATGCTGATTTTGTTCCCGACTCTAATCTTTCAGTTGCATAGGCTATTTTTCTAGCATATTGATCAATTAATTTTGCTTTAGAAGGAGATAGAGGTCTAATAGCATATTTTAGAGTTTTTCCACCAACTCTACAAATCCAACCAAATGCTTTAATAGCTTTTAGTGTTCCGCTTACGACTCCTGAAGCATGAGCTACATCATCTTGAGCTATTTCTTCACCGATATAGCTTTGAAATTCCTCTGTAGTCGCAGCATACTGAATAAAGTCTCTAGTATCTTCTACAGTACTAGGGGCTCCTTCAATTTCTATATATTCTAGTAGAGATTCAGGTGTTTCGTTTGTTACCTGATTATTAACTACTGCTGTATTATCATTTTCAGCAGCAAAAGTAGATGAGAGAGGTGTAAAAGTAGTACACAAAATAGAAAATGAAGTTGCAAAAATTACTGTTTTCATTAAAATTTTATTTTTCATATTGAAACCTCCCCAAATTTATAGTATTTTATTCCATGTATTATATTACCATATAAAATATATATTATCCAATATATAAATTTACAAAAAGAGGGAATTTTGTATATGATAAAAAAAGAAAAAAGTAGAAATAAATATTCTGTTTCAGATCACATCTTTGCAATAACAGTTGTATCCTTCATGTGCTTAGCCATTATCTCATTGCCTTTCCTACTTTTTTATTCAGTAATGCATCTTATTTCGTTGACAACCGATGTCCGTATTAATTCGTTTGGAACCTTTTCTTCTATCAAAATTATCCTAAAATTTTTTATAACTACTTTAGTCATAACAGGGGTGGTAGATACGATTTTTTCTATAATCTTGAACCGCTCGAAAGGAATTCTTGGTTTTCTTTCTGAAGCACTTCTGATGCTTGCCTTTTTCTATTTTTATGTTTTGATTTATTCTCTTGTGTCTAATGAAATTGTAATGACAGATAAAGGTCGTATTTATGTTTCCTTATTTTTGTTCCTCATGTATTTATCTATTCATGTAGTATATATTGGTTCAAAACGGCTTTATGAATTAATAGTAAAAAAGTAACATATTAACAGTATTTTATCTCCCTACAAATAGACAATAAAAGAAAACCCGTGGTGCTAGTTGAGTCTTAACGCTCAACTAGCACCACGGGTACCTAATAATTAATAAAGGGGGTTAAGACCATACTAAAGAAAATTATCACGAGTGTTGATTATCCAAAATTATACATACGCCTTCCATAAATTTGGGCATACTCAAACAAAGCAGCGGCCATC
>NZ_LQYX01000104.1:0-620 GCF_001587475.1 Geobacillus sp. B4113_201601 | reverse complement strand
TTGGCTCGTCATCTCGACCGCCTGTATGAGGCGGATATTCACAAGGTGATCAGCACTTGCTTGATTCACATTTATCGGAAAGAAGGCCTTCCTCTCCAGGCCTTCCACGCCGATACGACGGACAAGACCGTTTACGGCGCGTATGAATCGGTCTCGTCAGAGGCCCTGCGGATCACGCATGGCTACAACCGGCATCATCGCTGGCAAAAACAGATCGGTTTCGGGCTGATCGGCAACGAGGATGGCATCCCGTTTTACGGCGATGTGCACGACGGCAACCTGCCGGACAAAACGTGGAATCCGCAGGGGCTGTCCCGTGTCCACGAACAGCTCAAACAAGCCAAGATTGAAGACGAATGGATTTACGTGGCCGATTCCGCCGCCATGACGAAAGACACTCTGGCGCAGACGAAAGCCGCCAACGCCTTTTTGATCACGAGAGGCCCATCGTCGCTCCGAATCGTCAAAGCTGCTCTGGCGGAAGCGGATGTCCAACCCGATCCAGCGTGGAGCGACTCCTTTTCGTTGGCCGAGAAAAACGGCGCGGCGTACCGGGTATGGGAAACGGCCTCGACGTATGAAGGCCACCCCGTTCGGCTGATCGTCGTCGAATCGAGCGC
>NZ_LQYX01000103.1:0-722 GCF_001587475.1 Geobacillus sp. B4113_201601 | reverse complement strand
GGGGGGACGCAGGAGGATAGGGCGAGCAGGCGGCTGGAAGAGCCTGTCCAAGCAGTGAGGCTGGCCAGTAGGCAAATCCGCTGGCCGGAAGGCCAAGCTGTGATGGCGACGGAGTCATCCGGAAGTCCCCGATTTCACACTGCCAAGAAAAGCCTCTAGCGAGGGAAGAGGTGCCCGTACCGCAAACCGACACAGGTAGGCGAGGAGAGAATCCTCAGGCGCGCGGGAGAACTCTCGTTAAGGAACTCGGCAAAATGACCCCGTAACTTCGGGAGAAGGGGTGCTCTTTCGGGTGAAGAGCCTGGAAGAGCCGCAGTGAAAAGGCCCAAGCGACTGTTTATCAAAAACACAGGTCTCTGCGAAGCCGAAAGGCGACGTATAGGGGCTGACACCTGCCCGGTGCTGGAAGGTTAAGGGGAGCGCTGAGCGGAAGCGAAGGTGCGAACCGAAGCCCCAGTAAACGGCGGCCGTAACTATAACGGTCCTAAGGTAGCGAAATTCCTTGTCGGGTAAGTTCCGACCCGCACGAAAGGTGTAACGACTTGGGCGCTGTCTCAACGAGAGACCCGGTGAAATTATACTACCTGTGAAGATGCAGGTTCCCCGCGACAGGACGGAAAGACCCCGTGGAGCTTTACTGCAGCCTGATATGGAATTTTGGTATCGCTTGTACAGGATAGGTGGGAGCCTGAGAAGCCGGAGCGCCAGCTTCGGTGGAGGCG
>NZ_LQYX01000024.1:0-35051 GCF_001587475.1 Geobacillus sp. B4113_201601 | reverse complement strand
TTTGTCGAAAAATATTTTTTGGACACCCCTGAGGGGCCGAAAAGCCTTGATAAATCAACATTTCTAGAGGGAGGGTAAAAGAACTTTTCCTTCATAAAATCACCCATTCATGAAGATAGGTTGGAGGAATTGGGCTCCCGCTTTTCAGATGCCAAAACCAAAGCCGAGAGACAGGATCGCTTTTTACGCTACAAACACTAACAATATTTTCAAATTGATTGTCTCATCAAATAAGAAAAATGCCAAGCACAACCGTTAGTGAAAATTCGACATTTTTCGATTTGTGGTATTGGTCATAAAAAAACGCCTCACCTTTTGTTCAAGGTGAGACGATGTTCGTCAGACGGTTACGAGGCGATTTGCGCCACGATGGCGTCTCCTTTGACATCGATGCGGATCGCGCGCACCGATTGGTCAGCGTCAAGAAGACAGTCGGCGATGTTGTCTTCAACATGCTCTTGGATGACGCGGCGGAGCGGGCGGGCGCCGAAGGCCGGATGGTAGCCGAGCTCAGCCAGCTTTTCTTTCGCCGCTTCCGTCACGTCGAGTTCAATGCCTTGTTCGCGCATCGCCGCTTTGACATCGGCGAGCATCAAGTCGACAATCTCAAGCAAGTGCGCTTTTTCGAGCGGCTTGAACTCGATGATGGCGTCGAAGCGGTTCAAAAATTCGGGCTTGAAGTAAGCGCTGAGTGAGTCAAGGACGCTTGATGGGCCGCCGCTTTGTTTTTCAAAGCCGACGGTGATTTTTTTGTCGGTGACGCCGGCGTTGCTTGTCGCGATGATGACCGTGTCTTTGAAGCTGACGGTGCGGCCTTGGCTGTCGGTCAAGCGGCCGTCTTCCAAAATTTGCAGGAAGATGTGCTGCACGTCTGGGTGCGCTTTTTCAATCTCATCGAGCAAGATGATGCTGTACGGATGGCGGCGCACTTTTTCCGTCAGCTGACCGGCTTCTTCAAAGCCGATATAGCCCGGCGGTGAACCGATCAGCTTCGCGACGGAATGTTTCTCCATGTATTCGCTCATATCGAGGCGAATCATGGCGTCTTTCGTGCCAAACAGCTCTTCAGCGAGCGTTTTGGCGAGCTCCGTTTTCCCGACGCCGGTCGGGCCGACGAACAAGAACGAACCGATCGGACGGTGTTTCGCCTTCAAGCCGGCGCGGCTGCGGCGAATCGCTTTGGCGACTTTTTGCACCGCTTCCGCTTGGCCAATCACTTTTTTCGCCAAGTTGTCTTCGAGATGTTTCATTTTTTCTTTTTCATCGGCTTGCAGCTTGCCGACCGGGATGCCGGTTTTCTCGGCGATGATTTGCTCGATATCGGCGGCATCCACGACAGGGCGTTCTTGGGTGACGCCTTGGTCGAGCTGTTTCTCCAGTTTCAGCTCTTCATCGCGCAGTTTCGCCGCCAGCTCATAGTTTTCTTCTTTCGCCGCTTGTTCTTTTTCTTTCGCGATTTGCATCAGCCGCTCTTGCAGCTGTTTTTCATCGGTCGGGCCGAGGTGCAAGTTCGCTTTCGAGCCGGCCTCGTCCAACAAGTCGATCGCTTTGTCCGGCAGGAAGCGGTCTTGGATGTAGCGGTGCGCGAGTTTAACGCACGCTTCGATCGCCTCGTCTGTATAACGAACGTGGTGGAACTGCTCATATTTTGGTTGAATGCCTTTTAAGATGGCGATCGCTTCGTCAACGGTCGGTTCGTTTACGATGACCGGTTGGAAGCGGCGTTCAAGAGCGGCGTCTTTTTCAATGTGCCGGTATTCTTTCAACGTTGTTGCTCCGACGACTTGCAGTTCGCCGCGGGCGAGCGCCGGTTTTAAAATGTTGCCGGCATCCATCGACCCTTCGGCAGCGCCAGCGCCGACGAGCAGATGAATTTCGTCAATGAACAAGATGACGTTTTTCCGCTCTTGCAGTTCGGCGATGAGCCGTTTCATCCGCTCTTCGAATTGACCGCGGATGCCGGTGTTGGCGACAAGCGATGCCACATCAAGCAAGTACACTTCTTTGTTCAACAATTTTTCCGGCACGTTTCCTTCGGCGATTTTCAGCGCCAGCCCTTCAACGATCGCCGTTTTCCCGACGCCCGGCTCCCCGATCAACACCGGATTGTTTTTGTTGCGGCGGTTCAAAATTTCAATAACGCGCGCAATTTCTTTGTCGCGGCCGATGACGGGGTCGATTAAGCCCGCTTTGGCCATTTGCGTCAAGTTGCGGCCAAATTGATCCAAAAATCCGCCGCCATGACGCTGCGGGTGTTTGGCCGCTGTTTCCGGCGCGGCCGCTTGCGCGTTGGCCGCCGCCAGATGACCAGCGAACCAGTCGTCAAACGAAAACGGCGAAAAGCCGAAGTTCATTGGAATTGACAGTTGCTGTTTTTGTTTTTCATAGCATGTATGGCAAAGATGAAGCTGTTTTTTCTCACCATTCCATTGCAAGTTGACAAACACCGTTGCTTCACGTTGTTGGCATGCTTGGCAACGCATGAGGAATACCCCCTTCTCCGTTACTAGTAGTTTGACTTTGACTTTCTTTGATCTTCTGACTCTATTATACTTTGACCTTTTTTGACTTTCAAGTGTTTTGCGCAAAAAAATTTGTGATAACGATGAAATGTTTTTGAAAAAATGGTGAAGACTAATAGAGGTGGAACGAAGCTATGATAAACTGAAAAACAGAAAAAGAGACTGTTTTGTTCACCTGTCCGGTCGGGCAAATGGCATGACAGCTCTTAGATGGAAAGGAGAACAGGAACATGAAACGGTTCGCGTTAGCGTGTGCGGCTACGTTGATCGTCCTCACAGCGGCGGCTTGCTCGGACAACAATAAGCGAACGGAAACGCCGGCTGTGCTTGATGTGAAGATGGAGATACCCGATCATATCGAGTTGAACAAGCCGACGAAGCTCGCTTGTGTCGTGACGTATGGCGGTGAAAAAGTAGACGATGCGAGCGAAGTAAAATTTGAAGTGTGGAAGCACGGCGCCGGCGATCGCGACATGCTGAAAGCGAAGCGCGATGGCAGCGGGCGCTATTCGGTCACCAAAACGTTCACCGAAGCGGGGACGTATTCCGTTGTCGCCCATGTGACGGCACGCGATATGCACAACATGCCGAAAAAAGATGTTGTCGTCGGCAATCCAAGCCAAGCGGCTGAAAAAGGAGAATCGGACAGCCACCCGTCCGGCGAGGCGGATCATCAGCACGGTGAGGCAGGCCATCACCACGACAACAGTGTGTCCATGTCGTTATCTTCCCATTCGGTGACAGCCGGAAAACCAGTGACCTTAGCGGTTCGCATCATGAAAGACGGAAAGCCGCTGACGAAGGCGACCGTCCGTTTTGAAATTTGGCAGGCGGACAACAAACATGAGTTTGTCGAAACAAAAGAAGCCGGAAACGGTGACTATCAGGCGGAGGTGACGTTTGCTACGCCGGGAACGTATTCCGTGAAAGTGCATGTCGAAGCGGCCTCCCTGCATGAACATCAAGTCGAACAAGTGATGGCGCACTAACGAAGACGAGGGTGTCCCAAAAGGAACGGGATACCCTCTTTCGTTGCTATATATACGTTCTGACTGCTTCTGCCGCACTATATGTTGTGTCGATCTTGAAGGCAGACAACCTTTTGGGTCAGCACCGTTTTTTCTATTCTTGAAGGCAGACAACCTTTTGGGTCAGCACCGTTTTTTCTATTCTTGAAGGCAGACAACCCTTTGGGTCAGCCTGTTTTTTCTATTGAGGAACATTCTCCGGTTCGGCCGTCTTTCTTGTCCGCTGCGGACATATACATGGAATGAAAAGAGAGGGCAAGAGAAGGAGATGGCAGACGGTGAGAAAAAAAACGGAATGGGCGGAGGCGTGGCAAATTGCTGCCGTGTATGTCGGTACGGTGATCGGCGCTGGATTCGCGACGGGCAGAGAAATCATTGAATTTTTTACCCGGTATGGAACGGCGGGGACGATCGGGGTGGCGGTCAGCGGCGCGCTGTTCACTTGGGGCGGGGCGCGGCTCATGGTGATGGCGCGCCGCCTTGGCGCCGCCTCTTACGATGAATTGAATCGCTATTTGTTCGGGAAACGGCTCAGTCCGCTAGTGACCTTCGTGATGACGTGCATGGTGGCAGGGGTGACGGCGGTGATGATTGCCGGGGCGGGCGCGGTGTTTGAAGAGCAGCTCGGCTGGCCGCGGCAGGCGGGGATTGCGCTGACGCTTGGCGCGGCGTTGACGGTCATGTTGCTCGACCGCAAAGGGCTGTTTGGCGTGAATGTGTTTGTAGTGCCGATGATGGTGTTGTTTAGCGTCACGATTTTGCTCAAAATGGCGACAGCCGGGCATCTATGCCGACCGGGGGCAACAGCAGCGGACTATTCGCTGAAAGCGATGATGGCGCCGTTTTCTTATGCGGCGTTTAACTTGGCCATGGCGCAAGCGGTGCTTGTTCCCGTCGCCCGCGAAGCGGCGAATGAGCGGGTGGTCAAGCGCGGCGCGGTGTTGGGCGGCTTGCTGCTGACGGGGCTGCTGCTGTTGAATCATACGGTGCTGTTGTCGTTTCCGCATCACGCGGGCGATGAAATTCCGATGGCTCAGGTGGTTCGGACGTTTTTCGCCGTGCTTTATTGGTTTTATGTCGTCGTGATTTACGGGGAAATTTTCACCTCCGTCATCGGCGGATTGTTTGGGCTGGAACGTCAGGCGCGCGCCTGGTGGCCCGGGGGCGGGAAACCGCTTGGGGTGCTGCTTGTGCTGCTGTTTGCTGCTGTCAGCCCGTTTCGCTACGGGGAGCTGTTGTCGATGGTCTATCCGTTGTTCGGTTACATAAGCATTTGTTTGTTATGGCTTCTTTGGCGCCGGCGCATGCCAAAGCGGTAAACAAGCCCTTTTGCTCCTTGCCCAAGCGGCCGAGAAGCAAAAGGGTTTGCTTTTATAAAACCGGTCATTGAAGGGAAGTGGGCCTGTCACCAACTTCAGCGGTTTTCTCGGTCTTTTCGAAGTGAAAGCGGGAAATCATCTTATCCAATTCGCGCGCTGCCGCTGCCAGTGCATCCGCTTCGCGCGCCAGCTGATGAAGAGCGAGCGTCTGCTGTTCGAGCCCGGCCGATGTTTCATGAACCATGTTGGAAAATTCGGTGGCGACAGTGCGCACGCCTTCCATCAATTCGCTGAGGCGTCTGCCGTCGGCGGTGATATCGTTGACGTAGGCTTCGTTTTGTTGAAGCAAGCCGTTCAGCTGCGCAAACATGTTGCCGAGCGCCGTGAATGTTTCCCCGGTTTTCCACAGCGAATCTTTCGTTTTTTCTACGTGCCGGCCGCTTCCTTGCGCGGCATCGACCGCTTCTTTGAGCGCGTTCGCCATAGCGTCAAGTGAGGAAAAAATTTCCGACGCAAACGCGTTTGTGTCTTCGGCGAGTTTGCGCACCTCTTGGGCGACGATGGAAAACCCACGCCCTGCCTCGCCGGCCCGCGCCGCCTCGATCGACGCGTTCAGGGCGAGCAAGTTCGTCTGTTTGGCGATCGTGCGAATGGCGGCGATCATCTCATGAACGCGCCCGGCTTCTTTGGCCGCCTTGTCGATTAAGGTGGTCGTCTCCCCGATGCCGATCTGCATGGCATCCATATTCGTTTTCGTTTCGTCCATGAGGCGAATGCCCTCAGCCGCCGATGACCACGCTTCATCGGCCTGCCTGACGACCCGCTCTACAGCGGAACGCATTCCTTGGACGCGCTCCACCATTTGTTGGATAACGTCATCGGCTTGTCGGACGGCGTCGGTTTGTTGCTTGGCTCCTTCACGGAACGTTTCCACTGCGGCAGCGATTTCGTCAAACGATTCGGACAAGCGGCGCATTTCCATTTGTTGCTCATGGCTGACATCCCGCACCGTTTTCGCTGCTTTGCCGAGCTCGGTGATCATCGTGCGGATGCCGAGAATCATTTTGTTGATTTCGTAAGCGATTTGGTGAAATTCGTTCCGTTTCCCCGCCGTTTCCACTTCGGCGTGCAATTGGCCGGAAGAGGCGGTGCGGGCAACGCGGTACCAACGGCGCAGTTCGGTTGTCAGCCGCCGTTCCCAGAAAAACGAAAGCGCTGCGCCCGCTATCATCGCGGCCAAGGCGGCCAACCAGACAGGCAGCCGAGCGGCCGCCATTCCCCCGCCAACTGCGACGGGAAGGGCGACGAGGCTGGCGAACACCCACGGCAAATACGGGCGATGCATGAGCCGTCCCAGCCGCAAATTGATCCGTCTTCCACTCGGCTCTGTCCAAAGCGGGCAGCTAGCGTCAATCAACACTTCGCCCGTGTCGCGTTCGTACACTTGCAATAGCGGCTCGTTCGTGCGGGCGGCGGCGAGCCCGACCGGATCGGCGAAGGTTCGTCCTTCGCGGAGACGGTTGGTATGAATGAGGCCGTATCCGTTTTCATCGACAACGACAAAGTATTCGTCCTGGCCGAGCCGCTCATCCAACAAGGCGCGGAGGCGGTCAAGCTGCTCCTCAAGGGGGCGCGTCGGGTCCATGGACCGCCGCAGCCATTCCGCTGTTTCTGTCGCTTTTTTCAACGCCTGTTTCGCGCGGCGTCGCTTTGTCAAGTCACTCATTCGGCATTCTCCTTTTTCTTTTCGTCAGTCTTTTACACGCGTCCAGCCAAAGAGCACGCACTGGCGTGATAGGGAAGAAGGCGTCTCCTTCTGGTCGGCACGTTTCACCAAGGGGGCTATTTTTAATAATATATAGAAGATTTTGTCGAATCAATAGGAGATCAGAGGGGGATGAAGAAAAATCATCGATGGTTGGAAGTGGACTTGAAAGCTGGCGAAAAACAATAGATTCGCTCGATTGATGAGAAATTCCAAGGAATGACATGATGACGTTGCAAAGTTTTTCCGTTTGAGAAACACGGTTGGAGAGCAGTATTCCCCTTTAAATCACCAACCTTCTTGGTTCGTCCACCTCCAAGTCGGCTGCTGAGGATGAATAAAACTCATGGATAGCTGGGAGACTATGGAGTAAACGGAAAAGCGAGGGGATGGACGTGGGGTTGTTCACGTTTTGGAAAAATAAGAAGAAACGCCCTCCCAAGCGTCCGGTTTCTCAGCTTTGGGAACAATTGCGGCAATCGAGCGACTTTGTCGAAGTATCGTTTCGCGTTGGAGGCAAAGAGCTTTCCATTTATTATTTTGATTCACTCGTCGATCCCCAACTGTTGCAAGAGCGGATTCTTTGCCATCTGCAAAATGACATTCCAAAGCATCCAGACGTCCGGCTGGAAGATTTGCAGCAAATCGTGCCGATTCAGCGCATTGAAGTGAGCGAAGACACGGCGCTGATCGAAGAAAAAGTGCTGAAAGGATTTGTCGCTGTCACCTTCCGTGAGCAGCCGAACAAAGCGGCGCTTATGAGCGCCCCTGCTGACAATTTAGGGCTGCGGGAAAACAACGATTCGGAAAATGAGTTCAGCGTCGTCGGGCCGAAAGTCGGGTTTATCGAAAACATTGGCGTCAACCTTCATCTCCTCCGGCGGCAAATCGCCATCCCGAATTTGGTGTTTCGGGAAATGGCGATCGGTTCTGTATCGAAAACGAAAGTCGTCGTCGCCTATATCGACGGCGTGGCCAATCCGGAAGTGGTGCAAACGGTGACGCAGCGGCTTGAGACGATTCACTTCGATGTCGTGTTTGACAACGCGATTTTGGATCAGCTGCTCGCCGACAATTCGCGGACGCCGTTTCCGCTTTTTATCTCGACCGAGCGGATCGATCGCGCGGTGTATGCCCTCATTTCCGGGCAAGTGGCGGTGCTTTGCGACGGTTCGCCGTATGCGGTGATCGGGCCCGCGGCGCTGTTCGATTTTTTTACGTCGCCGGAAGATTACTATTTGCCGTGGGTACTCGGTTCATTTTTTCGGCTGATCCGGTTTTTCGGCGTGGCGTTTTCCGTGCTGGCGTCGCCGGTTTATGTGGCCGTGTTGACGTATCATTACGAAATGATTCCCGAGGATCTGCTCGGCCCGATCATTTATTCGCGTTCCAATGTGCCGTTTCCACCCGTGCTCGAAGTGCTGTTTTTGGAAATTACGATTGAGCTGCTGCGTGAAGCCGGGGCGCGGCTGCCGACGAAAGTCGCGCAGACGCTCGGGATTGTCGGCGGGATTGTGATCGGGCAGGCGACCGTCGACGCCGGTTTGACGAGCACGATTTTGTTGATTGTCGTCGCCTTGGCCGCGCTCGCGTCGTTTACCACGCCGATTTTCAAAATGTCCAACACGATTCGGTTCATTCGGTTTCCATTCATTTTGTTTGCTGCCGGCTGGGGCGGGGTTGGGATTGCTTTTGCCGTCTGTTGGCTGCTCATTCATTTAGGCCGGCTGCAGTCGTTTGGGTATCCGTATTTGGTGCCGTTTTATCCGTTGCGGTTTCCGCATTTGAACGATACCTTTATTCGCTCCCCGTACAGCCAAGCGGCGGAGCGGCCGCAGTTTCTTCGCCCGCGGTCGCGGTTTCGCTTTGACCCGAAGGAGGCGAAGCAAAAGCGCGATATTGATGAGTAAAGTACGATGGCCGACATGATCGCCGTCCGTTTTGACGAGAAGCAAAAGCGCGATATTGATGAGTAAAGGGGGATGTTGATGCGGCGCGGGTGGCTATGGATCGGGGCGCTGCTGTTGCTAGGCGGGTGCGCCAGTTCATCACGCCCGATCGACGAGATTCAAATTATTCAGGAGATGGGATATGATTTTGAAAACGGCCGTTATACAGGGACAGCCGTGTACCCGACGTTCAAACAAGGACCGATGACGAAACCCAATTTATTGACGACGACATCACCGACGATGTACGATCTCATTCCGCGCCTGTCGTCGAAATCGCCGTTGCCGATCGAGGAGGGGCAGCTGCGCCTCATTTTGTTCGGCAAGGAGTTTGCGAAGCGGGGAGTGACGCAGATTACGCACAGCTTGGCACGCAACAACAAAGTCGGAAGCCATTTGCTGCTTGGCGTGGCCAAAGGCAGCGCCAAGGAGCTGTTGCACATCACAGCGAAGACGACGCTCAGCGATACGCTCTATTTGCCGAACCTCGTCGAGCAAAATGAACAGTCGATGAACTTGCCGAAGACGAACTTGCATCTGTTTTTGTATCGCTACTTTTCCCCGGGGAGCGATCCGTTTTTGCCGTACTTTGAGAAAAAAGGCGATTTTGTGAAGCTCGAGGGGCTCGCGTTGTTTCGCGACGACAACTATGTCGGGCACGTCAGCTTGCGCGATGCCTTTTTAATGAAAATTTTGCTCGGGGAAACGAAAAACGGCGTTTATCAGCTGAAGGTTGGCAATCGCGGAAAGCAAGGCGAGGATCGGGTCATGCTGCAAAACTTATGGGCGAAGCCGAAATTTGAATGGAAACGTGACGGAAGCCGCCATCGCCTCGATGTGTTCGTTCATATTCATGCCTCGGTGCGAGATTATCCGTCATGGTTTGATCCGCTCATGGGGAAGCAGTTGGATAACGTAAAAAAAAAGATGGAAAACGAATTGGAGCACAATATAGAACGTTTATTCCGTTATTTTCAAAAAAAACGAATTGATCCGCTTGGCTTCGGCGATTTTGTTCGCAGTGTAACAAGACATTGGGATCAGGCTGCGTTTTACCGCGAATACCCGGACTTGGACATCCGCCCCCATGTGACGGTCGACATCGTGCACACGGGCATTGGCGAATAAGATGGGGGCTATGAGGAGGGAAGACCATGAAACAGCCGATTCCAGACCGGTTTCTCATCTCCCCGTTTTTCGTTTTTTTCGTCGTCCACGCTACACAGATTGGTGTTGGGGCGCTCAGCTTCCAACAGCCGCTGATGAAAGCGGTCGGGCAGGATGCCTGGATGGTCGTGCTTCTGGCCGGGCTGGCCGCCCACTTGTTCATTTGGTTGATGTATCGCCTGCTTTCCCGCGCTCCTTTCGGCGGGGATATTGTCTCGCTTCATCAACATTATTTGGGCCGGTGGTTTGGCGGCCTGTTGAGCGTAGGGGTGATGTGTTATTATCTGTTGGCGGCGCTGACAGTGCTGCAGGCGTACATTGAAATCATTAAAGTATGGGTGTTTCCGCTCATGGGAACATGGCAGTTCAGCCTCATTTTTTTGGCGCTCACCTATTACGCCGTTCTGGGCGGATTTCGCGTCGTGGTAGGACTATGTGTATGGGGGGTCGTCATTCCGCTGGCGACCATTTTCCCAATGTTATTTTTTCCGCTGGAGTACGCGCAGTATCGAAACTTGCTGCCGGTATTCGACCATTCGTTTGGGCAGCTCGTCAGCGCGTCGAAAGAAATGACGCTGCAATATTTAGGATTTGAAATGCTGCTTATGTACTACCCATTTGTGAAAAACGCGCCGTCTTCGCAAAAATGGGCGCATGCCGCCAACGGTTTTACGACCTTCATTTATCTTGTCATCATTCTTATCTCGATCGTGTTTTATAATCAAGAACAAATTCAGCACTTAACATGGCCGACGTTGACGCTGGCGAAAATTCCTGAAGTGCCGTTTATCGAACGGATGGAATACATCGTCATCTCGATTTATGTGCTTGTCGTGTTTCCGATCATCACCCTCTCGGTTTGGGCGGCGACGCGAGTTGTGAAACAGCTGTTTGCCGTCCAGCAGCGCCGTTCGCTGCCTGTGCTTCTTGTCATTTTGTTTATCGGCACGCTCTTGCTTCAAGAGAAAGCCGACATCGAACGGATCAGCCAATGGACGGCCAAGCTCGGATTGTATCTTGTCGCCGTCTATGTTCCACTTTTATGCATCAGCGTGTGGGTGGTGGAAAAGGTGAAAAAAACGCTACAACAAAAGCGGTAAGTATGGTATAGTGAGAAAGAAAACAGAAGAATGCAATTCTGTACGTTTGTACGGGAGAGGTTTCTAGCAACACCCTCTATAAAAAACTAGGGACGGCTGTATCCTAGGGGTATGGCCTTTTTGTTTTGGAAACCTCTTCTTCTGCTCATTCAGAAGGAGGCGGATGAGGATGAAGCGAAAGGAAGAAAAGGCGGTCGTCGTCTTTAGCGGCGGTCAAGACAGCACGACGTGTTTGTTTTGGGCGAAAAAGCAGTTTGGTGACGTGGAAGCGGTGACGTTTGACTACGGCCAGCGCCACCGTCTAGAAATAGAAGTGGCCTCGTCCATCGCCGCAGAACTTGGCGTCCGCCATACGGTGCTTGATTTGTCGCTTCTCGGGCAGTTGGCGCCGAACGCCTTGACGCGGCGCGACATCGCCATTGAACAAAAGGAAGGTGAGCTGCCGACGACGTTTGTGGACGGGCGCAATTTATTGTTTTTATCATTCGCTGCCGTGCTTGCCAAACAGCGGGGTGCGCGCCATATGGTGACGGGAGTGTGCGAAACCGATTTTAGCGGCTATCCGGACTGCCGCGATGTATTTATCAAATCATTGAACGTCACGCTGAATTTAGCGATGGATTACGAATTTGTCATTCATACGCCGCTCATGTGGCTGACGAAAGCGGAGACGTGGAAGCTCGCTGATGAGCTCGGGGCGCTCGAGTTCATCCGCACGAAGACGCTGACGTGCTACAACGGCGTCATCGCCGACGGCTGCGGCGAATGCCCAGCGTGCGTGCTGCGCAAGCGCGGGTTGGAGGAATATTTGCGGGAAAAAGCGGAGGTGGAGGTGCGATGATGCACCAGCTCTATCCGCAGGTGACGCATCACTACCGCTATGAGTTGAACAAAGATATGCACGTCGCTGCCGCCCATTTCATCCCGCACAAAGCGGCCGGGAGCTGCGCCAACGTGCACGGCCATACGTACATCGTCAATGTGACGATCGCCGGCGACGAGCTCGATGAGAGCGGCTTTTTAGTCAACTTTCAAACGGTAAAGAAGCTTGTCCACGGAAAATTGGACCATACGCTGCTCAATGATCACAACGATTGGTTTGACCGTCACGACCCGAACCGGTTTCCGACGACGGAAGTGGTGGCGCGCACGATTTATGAAACGATTCAGCGCTATTTGGATACGCTGCCGCACAAGCCGAAATGTTTGCAAGTGTTTGTCCGCGAAACGCCGACGAGCTATGTCGTCTACCGTCCGAAAGCGGGGGAGCGGTAATGGCGCGCACGATTCCGGTGTTGGAGATTTTTGGTCCGACCATCCAAGGAGAAGGCATGGTGATCGGCCAAAAGACGATGTTCGTCCGCACCGCCGGCTGCGACTACCGCTGCCGCTGGTGCGATTCGGCGTTTACGTGGGACGGATCGGCCAAAGACGAGATCGAGCAGCTGACGGCCGACGACATTTGGCGGCGGCTTGAAGCGATTGGCGGCCGCCGCTTCCGCCACGTGACGATCTCCGGCGGCAACCCGCTGCTGATCGCCGCGCTCGGTGAGCTCGTCGCGCTCCTTCATGAAAAAGGGGTGCGAGTGGCGGTCGAAACGCAAGGGAGCCGCTGGCAGGATTGGCTGCTTGACGTTGACGACGTCACCCTTTCCCCGAAACCGCCAAGCTCGGGGATGGACACCGACTGGGCGGCGCTCGATCAAATCATCGAACGGCTGCAGGCCGATCGAAGCCGGGCGCGGCGCGTCAGCTTGAAAGTCGTCGTGTTTGACGATGACGATTTGTCGTATGCGAAAGAGGTGCACCGCCGTTACCCAGGCGTTCCGTTTTATTTGCAGACGGGCAACGCCGATGTGGCCGCTTCCGAGGTCGATGCCCTTCGCGTGAAGCTTCTCAGCCGGTTGGAATGGCTCGTCGAACAAGCCGCCGAGTCGGAGGAGCTGGCCGATGTCCACATCCTGCCCCAGCTGCACACGCTTCTTTGGGGAAACAAGCGCGGTGTGTAAAGCGAGGGCGGCTCACTGGGATAGATCGATCAAGGAGGAATGAAGGAATGGCAGGAAGAAAAGAGGAAGAATTGAAAGATTTGACGCTGCTTGGCAATCAAGGAACGACGTATTCGTTTACGTACAATCCGAATCTTCTTGAAGTGTTTGACAACAAACATCCTGACCGGGATTATTTCGTGAAGTTCAATTGTCCGGAGTTTACGACGTTGTGTCAATAAGGGCACACTTCAGCGGTGACGCTGTCGGCTAAACCTTGTGAATTCAGGGGAAGAAAGGGTAGGGGAGACAGATAGACAATAGATTGAGTCTTGTTGTATAATACAAGTAACCGCAAGGAACGTACGTTCTTGTTGGAGGTGCTTGTATTGGACAAAGCCCCTTGGAGAGATAAAGAGTGGTTCGTTAAAGAGTTTATTTATAACGGAAAAAGTATCCATGAACTTTCTTGTGAATTAGGACTCAATTGGTCAAGTGTTGAGAGGTGGCGTCAAGTTCATGGGCTTCCGAAACATTCGGATAAAGAGAAGATTATCAAACAGTACGGACTCGAAGTGTGGACTAATATTATGAAGAAGGAAAGGTACTCTGCTTCTAACAGGAGAAACGCTGAAAAAATAAAAGGTAAAAGTTACGAGGAGATATATGGGAGTAACAAAGCGACGGAAATAAAAAATAGGATATCGTTTGCTAACAGAGGGATAAAAAGATCGAAAGTTTTTAGGGGGAATTTGTCAGATAGGCAAAAAGGGCATAAAAATTCAAACTGGAAAGGAGGATTTTATAGTGGCAATGCCTATAAAGAGATCGATAGAGTATATATAAAAGAATATGTGCTAGACACATGGAATAAATACTTCATTATGGAGAAAAATTATACGTGTGAATCGTGTGGAATAACAACAATAACTTGTAATGGTCATCATATACTTTCTTTTACCAAAATATTTGAAGCCGTTTGTTTTTACTTGGGTAAACGTAACCAGCTAAATACCCTATCTGTAATTAAGGAAATGCATTTATTTCACAAAAGAAATTATCGACAAATTTATAAATGTTTATGTCCTTCGTGCCATCGAAATATCCATAAACAACAAAATTATCAGGTTAGGGTTAATGAGGAAAATCAACTTATTCATCTTTTGACCCCCTACTTTTCCGACCCTGAGCCAAGCCTCAGACGGCAAGAGGTTGCTCCGTTTGAGGAAGGTGCAGAGACTATCGAAATCACTTCAGAGTGAAGCGAGTAAGAGTAGCTCTGAAGGAAGAGAGTAGAGTACACCGTTGCACATTGTTGCCGCGGTGGAAGCGCAAGGGTTCTTATTCAGTATCGCAGCTGAATAAGAATAAGATATAGTCCACCTGTTTGCGTCGGTAAACAGTTGCCAAAAACCGGACAACCGGACTTCGCGACGATTTACATCAGCTACATCCCGGACAAAAAATGCGTCGAAAGCAAGTCGTTGAAGCTGTATTTGTTCAGCTTCCGCAACCACGGCGACTTTCACGAAGACTGCGTCAACATCATTATGAACGATTTGATCAAAGTCATGGAGCCGCGCTATATCGAAGTGTGGGGCAAATTCACCCCGCGCGGCGGCATTTCCATCGACCCGTATTGCAACTGGGGGCGCCCGGGGACGAAATACGAAAACATGGCGGAATACCGGCTGCTCAATCACGACTTGTATCCAGAAAACGTCGACAACCGCTGAAATCGTCAAAAAAGAGGTAGTTTTTTCGCTCCGGCTCATATATAATGAACGATGAACGTTTGTAGCCTTGGAGGTTTGGAAGTTGGAGCGAAGAACAGCCCTTTTGCTCGGAGCGAGCGGTTTGGTCGGCGGTGAAGTGCTGAAGCTGTTGTTGCAGTCGGATATATACCGGCAGGTGACAGTGCTCGTTCGCACGCCGTTGCCGATCAAGCATGAAAAGCTGCAGCAAGTCGTCGCCGATTTTGCCCAGCTTGAGTCGTACGAGCGGTATTTTGCTGTCGACGATGTCTTTTGCTGCCTCGGGACGACGCGCAAAAAAGCGAAAACGAAGCAACGATTCATTCAAGTTGATTATGAATATACGCTGCGCGCCGCGGCGCTGGCGGAAAAACGCCGCGTGAAAAGCTTTTTGACCATCTCTTCGGTCGGTGCCGACCCTTGTTCGCCGTTTTTCTATCAGCGCGTCAAAGGAGAGATGGAAGAAGCGCTGCAGCGGCTTTCCATCCCATCGCTCCATATTTTTCGTCCGTCGCTGCTTGTCGGCAAACGGCGGGAGTTCCGGCTCGGCGAGGCGCTCGCCGGGTGGCTGTTCGGTCGGCTGCCGTTTTTGTTCGTTGGCAAGTGGAAAAAGTACAAGCCGATTGATGCCCACGAGCTTGCGTTGGCGATGTTTTACCGGGCGTTGTCGGCGGCGGACGGCGTCCATATTTATGAATGTGATGAACTCGCCCGCATTTCGTAAACAAAAAAGAGGCTCTTGGCAGCCTCTTTTTCCTATTCAATAATTTTATAATTTTTATGATTGACAACCGTCCGCTCTTGCAAATCGAGTTCACGGTAGTTTTTCATGTATGTCAAATCCACGATGACTGAGTTTTCATTCACCTTCTCCACAATGCCGCGCAATCCGTTTTTAAACTCAATAATATCTCCGACTTTAGCTTTTTTCATCGTCATTCCCCTTTTATCGAATTTAATCATCAGCCGGATTTGCTGCGATGGAGCCACTCGGTGTACTTGTTTTTGCAACCGGCTTTTTTACTAGTTTGCCGTATTTTTGAATGCAAGTAAAGGGGATATATGTCCTAAAAAATTGAACGTACGTTCCAAACCAAATCCCCTGCCACCTTATCACCAAAACATGTACTTGACGGTTCACTTCTCTGAATAAGTGTATGCAAAACATGATTGGTTTCCTGTTGTTTCTTGGTTGCATAAGTCAGGTACGTGATGAAAAAATCAAGGACAACTTTTGGTGAAGAGCCCCCTGCCTCAAGGGGAATGAAGGGCGACGGCCCGGCGAAGTGCAACGGAGGGTGTTCGCGATTGAAAAAAGGGGCGAAACCGCCCCTTTGTTTTCGTTTATTTGGCAAACACGTGGTTGCCGATGACAACGGTCACCGGGCGAGAGCGCAGCCAGTTGCTTTTCGCCGTTTTCGGATTATAGAAATAGAGCGAGCCGTTTCCTAAACCGCGAAAAGCAAGTGCTTCTTCAACGGCACGGTAAGATTCGCGGTCAGCCGGTTCGTTGATCGTTCCGTTTGCGACCGGCGTGAACGCGTAATGGCCGCCAGAGCGCTCATAAATGACGTCGCGAATCGTATCGGGAAAATCAGGATGATCGACGCGATTGAGAACGACCGTCGCCACGGCCACTTTCCCGGCATACGGTTCTCCCTTCGCTTCGGCATGAACAAGGCGGGCAAGCAAATCTTTTTCTGCCGCTGTAATGCCGGCATCAGGGATGACGAGTTGTTCGCCAGGGTACAATAGATCGCCTTTGCGATTCTTTTGTTTCAGCTGTTTCAGCGGCACGCCGTATTGTTTGGCGATTTTCCAAAGCGTATCGCCGCGTTTGACTGTATGAATGGTCGCCGCATCGGCGTGGCCGGCAAAGAAAAACGTTCCACACAATAGCGCCATCACCCATGCCTTTCCTCGTTTCATTCACATCCCTCCTCTCGTAAACTCGCTACTAGAGTAACAAGGATGGCGTCGCTCTTCATTATCTAAATGATGGAAAAGGGTGCGAAGCGTTGATAGGACGAGTTTCATAGAAACGTTGGAAATTTCTCCGCCAAAAGCAACATCCGGCTTTCCTCCTCCCTTGAAAGCCGGATGTTGAAACGATGAAGACAAAGAAGTCAGCTGCGCGGGGTATCCATGTAATGGTAGAGAACGTGGCCGCCGCGCTGGGCGATGCCGCGGAACTGTTTGAAATCGGGCTGTTGGATGAGCACGGAGCGGAAGAGTAAAAAATCTTCTTTTTTCACCAATAGTTCAGAGATGACGCCGTTGCGCAGTTCGTTGATTTTTTGAACGGCCCATGCTTCATTCATCATCGATCCCCCCAATCGTTGATGAAATCGCCTTGACAACATTTATCATAACGCAGCCGACGATGCGGATAAATACCCATATTTTGGCCGGGCAAACACCCTTTGCTTGTTCCGACATACAATATGGGTGGGTACGCGCCCCGAGAATATGAGTGAGAAAGGGAGAGGACAATGAATCATTGGAATTCGTATGTGAATCAACCATTTCCGGCGGCTGCCGGCTATAGCGGCGAGACGGGCCCGGCCGAGCCGGCGATGCCGATGACCTACTATCCATCGATGGTGCCGTACAGTTGCTGGTGTCCGCCGGCGATGCCGATGGCGCCGTTGGTCAGCCCGGCTTATATGGGCGGGCTTGAGAGCTCGGATAGTTTCGACAGTCCAGACAGTTCGAATCTGATGCCGCCGCTCAGCCTAGGGCCGAATGTGGCGCCCGCTTCGGCCGAACCGATGAGCGGAGAAGACAATGCTTCGCCTGCCGGCCATATGGCTCCGTACGGGAGCATGGCGCCAGCTGTCGGCACGGGAGGCGGTCCGGCGCCAGCGTTCATTCCCTATATGTCGACGGGGGTGACGCCGGCTGTTGTTCCTAGTAGCGTCCCGTATGCGCCGATGTACTATCCGGTGCCGCACCCCACCATGCCATACGGTGGTTACGCCGCGCCGTGGCTGCCGTCATATGATGGCGGTCTCACCCCTTACGCCCCTGGATGGTCGACGCCGTATATGCCATAACTCATGGAAAAAGACCGCGATAAAGCGGTCTTTTTTTGCGGATAAACTCCATGTCATTGCGCCGAAAAGGCCGGTGAAAACCGGCTGCCGCAAGCAAATCTGCGGCATGGCGCCAAAAAGAAGGTTGATTTCACTAGACTTTTCTAACCGAGAAACAAATGGAATCGCACAATTTTGTACGAAGTCACCGTCCCTCTAGAAGGGCGGTGATTTCCTCGCGCAACTGCTCCCTAGCATTGTTTCTCAAATAGAAAAGCCTTGCAACAATGCAAACTTTTTACGTCAACTAAAGGCAATCAATGTTTTTCACCAGCCTCCGAGCAGGGCGGTGATTTCCTCGCCCCACCGCTTCTTCGGATCGTTTCTCAAGTAGAAAAAACTTGCTGCATCAGCCTCTATGTTCACGCGTTCCATCACCGCTCAAGGCAAACAGCGGTTTTTCACCAGCCTCCTAAGGAGCGAGCGAATGTTTTGTGACGCTTCTGAATGGTATACTAAGCGGTAGTTTCCCTAGCAAGAAAAGGCTGGATTGAAACCGGTGATTACCGCCAATTGCGCAGCATCGACCACGAACAACATCCGGCCGGCCGCGTCGGTCAACCGGATGATATCGCGCGCGCTTGTCTGTATTTGTGCGATGAAGAAAACGATTTTATCACCGGGACGAATCTCATCATTGATGGGGGGATGACAAGGAAAATGGTGTATATTGAGTAGGGAGCAGGGGTTTGTTAAAATAAACGAAATGGAAGTCTTCAAAAGGTGGGATGAGGGAATGAAAATCCGCAAAACGCCGGTCGTGGACGGACAAGCTCCTACGCGCGTTTATCTTTATGAAAACCGAAAAGAGGAGTACATTCTTCTGGCTATTCCGGCGCTTGAGTGGTCCTTTTCATTCTCTTATGAGGAGGAAACGGAAGAGACGGCGCGGCGGTTGGAGGCATCGTTGGAAAAACGGCTCGGTCGCGAGCGCGCCGCCTTGCTGGCGGAGCAGCTGCTCGGTTGGGCGCGGGAAATGTAGCCCGGCGGCCCACGATTTTTGCATGTTAGGGGTTCGATGGGGACGTGTTCAACAAATCAAAAGTCATGGCAACCTATATGATCGGCAGTGTAGTATGGATCGTTGCCACCGATGTCTTGCTCAACGTGCTGCCGGTCGGCCGCGGCGTCTATGCGGTGCTCAGCGCGGCCAAAGGAACGGTGTTTGTGTTGCTGTCGGCCGTGTTTTTGTATCAGTTGCTGAAAAAACGCGAGCAGCTGGAAAAAACGGAGGAAAACGAGCAGCAACTATTGACGCTCATTAACTCGATGCCTGATTTTGTTTGTTTTAAAGACAGCGAAGGACGATGGCTGCGCGTCAATGATTTTGGCCGCCGGCTGTACGGCTTGGAACAGATCGACTATATCGGGAAAACCGACCGCGAACTCGGCGAACGAATGCCGTTTTTCCAAAAGGCGTTTGAGCAGTGCATAGAATCGGATCGCGAGGCATGGGAAAGCGGAACGGTGACGCGCCGCGAAGAATCGTTCGAGACGCCGGACGGGGAAATGAAAACGTTTGATGTGATTAAAGTGCCGCTGTTTGAAGAAAACGGCAAGCGCAAGGGGCTGTTGACGATCGGCCGCGACATCACTCAACAAAAACGAGCCGAGGAGTTGTTGCGCAAGAAAGAAAAACTGTCGGTCCTCGGCGAACTCGCGGCAGGCATTGCCCATGAAATCCGCAACCCGTTGACGTCCATGAAAGGGTTTATTCAAGTGATGCAGGAGACGCGGGAAGTAAACGATCACTATATGCGCATCATGTTGAGCGAACTCGACCGCATCAACCAAATTGTCAGCGAACTGTTGGTGCTGGCGAAGCCGCAAAGCCACGATTACCGCCCGTTTTTGCTCGGCGAGGCCCTTTCGTACGTGATCAGTTTGATCGGCCATGAGGCGACGTTAACCAATGTTTCCGTATCGGTCCATAACAACGCTCCGAAAGCGTATGTGCACGGCGATCAAAACCAAATTGTCCAAGTGCTTTTGAACATTATGAAAAATGCGGTCGAAGCGATGCCTAACGGCGGAACCTTGTATGTCCGCGTTTCTGAAGCTGAAGGGAGCGTCTGCATCGATATTGCCGACACCGGCATAGGCATTCCGAAAGAGCGGTTGCAAAAAATCGGCGAACCGTTCTTTACTTTGAAGGAAAAAGGGATGGGGCTCGGGTTGACGACGAGCATGAAAATTGTCCAAGAGCATAAAGGGACGATGCGGATTGAAAGTGAAGTGGGGAAAGGGACCGTCGTTCATTTAACTTTTCCGTCCGCCCGTGCATCTTAGGCGAACACATCGTCCGGAAGGGGCGAAAAAGATAAAGGCACAAACAGAAGGGGGCACCGAATGGGAAGCGTTCGTATGATCGGTTAAGCGAAACAGATAACAGAAGGAGCGGCCCCCATGTATGAAAACTGAAACCTTCCGCGCATGATAAACGTAATCAAGAAAGGAAAACTGCGCGAGAGGATGTGATGGAATGCTCATCGCCCAACTGGCTGTCATTTTATTCGCCGCCAAACTGGCCGGCGATGCGGCTGCGCGTCTTGGTCAGCCTGCTGTGCTTGGCAAGCTGCTGATCGGCATTGTGCTTGGGCCAAGCATGCTCGGAGTGATTGAAAATACCGATTGGTTGCACGAACTGAGTCAAATCGGTGTCATTTTGCTCATGTTTATCGCCGGCCTTGAAACGGATATCGACCAGTTTAAGCGAACGGGAAAAGCCGCGTTTGCCGTTGGTGTGCTCGGCATCGCTGTTCCGTTGCTGGCCGGGTATGCGGCCGGAGCAGCGCTCGGCATGGAGACGGGCGCGGCCTTATTTTTAGGTCTTTTATTATCGGCGACGAGCGTCAGCATTTCGGTGCAGGCGCTGAAAGAGATGGGGCGCTTGCAGTCCAAAGAAGGATCGGCAATTCTTGGCGCCGCGGTGATTGATGACGTATTGGTTGTGATCGCTTTGGCGTTTTTGTTGAGTCTTACCGGCGGCGATGTCGATCTCGGCGCGGTTGTGTTGAAAAAAGTGGTCTTTTTTACCGTTGCGGTATTGCTCGCTTGGAAAGCGGTCCCGCTCATCTTGCGGTGGTTTGCCCCGCTGCGCGTGACGGAAGCCGTCGTCTCAGCCGGGCTGATCATCTGCTTTGCCTTCGCTTGGTTTGCCGAAGCTACCGGAGTGGCGGCGATCATCGGCGCTTATATCGCCGGGCTTGGAGCCAGTTTTACCGATTATCGGGAGGAAGTGTTGGACAAAGCTGAAACGATTGGGTATGCGTTGTTTGTCCCCGTCTTTTTTACCTCCATCGGGGTTGCAGCCGACTTTTCCGGGGTTTGGCAACATTGGCCGCTCATTTTCGGTTGGAGCGTGCTGGCCGTTTTGACGAAGCTCGTCGGCGCCGCGCTGGGGGCAAAATGGGCCGGGTTTTCGTGGGGAAGCTCGTTGGCGGTCGGCGCCGGCATGGTGTCGCGCGGCGAGGTCGCGCTCATTATTGCCGGCATTGGCTTGGAAGCCGGGCTGCTTGATGATGAGTTGTTTGCGATCATGATCATCGTCGTGCTGGTCACGACCATTGTGACTCCCCCGCTTCTCAAAACGATTTTTAGCCGGTTGCAACCGGTTCGCCAGACCGCGTAAACAAGCTGACGGGCCGGCGATGAAGGGGGAGGGATGTTGGCTTCGATTGAGAGGTTGGCGAACACTAGCGGTTCGCTCCGCTGGTGAGAATCCGAAGGAATGGGGGGAGTGTCGCAACATGTCTCAATTTGTGAAACGAGGTTGATGCTAGGAAACAACATTCTCCTTTACATCGCCAACCTTCTAGGCGGTGCTGTGGTTGCTGCTCAAAAAGCCGGGACTGACGGAAGCTGTCGAAAGGAGGGCTTTTTCCGTCCGCCCCGGTTTGATGGTAATGAGCGGTTTTTTCGCTTGTTTCCCTGTATCGACGCTATCTTTGGCGAGTTCCGCTTCCGCTTTCGAGACGGTTGGATTGGCTACTTCTTGGCTGACCTTATTTTGTCTTCCTTTTTGGACATTTCTATTCCCTTCTTTCATGATAAGATCTAGAAGGCCGGTGATTTAGTGTAAAATACTGCTGAGTTCCACCCATTTTTCAATTAGAGAAATCTTGCAGAATCGGCTTTCTTTTCTGAATGAAAATGCCTCCAGTTGGTGTGTGACAGCGATTTTTCACCGGCCTTCTAGAAGGCTGGTGAAAAACCGCTGATTTCCTTCATCAATGGGAGAATGAGCGAAAAGCAGGCCCGATACAACAAGGGTTTTTCTAATTGAGAAATAACATTGTAAATCCGTATCCACGAGTAAATCACCAGCGTTCTAGGAGGCGGTAATTTAAGGGAACAAGCCGCTGATCAAGCCGGTTTCTCCAATAGAAAAGCCTTGTCGCATCAGGATCGCCTTTCAAACGCTCCCCCATTGTTCAAAAGAAACAACCGTTTTTCACCAGACATTTAGAAAGTATGAAAAAAAGCGGTGGCACATCCAGCAACCCATGATCTTTTTTTCATTGAGTGTGAAGCCCGGTCCGGTTTATAATGAGTTCGCATAGGCTCCGAAGCAAACGATCCGCATAGAAAGGAGGAGCTCGATTGGCACAGCCGTTTCGCGTCGAAAAAGCACTGAACAACAATGTGTTGATCGCCTCTCACCCGGCGTATGGCGAAGTCGTTTTGATCGGCAAGGGGATCGGCTTCGGCAAAAAACGGGGGGATGAAATTGCTGAGAGCGCAGTGGAAAAATGTTTTGTGCTGAAAAATGAGCGTGAACAAGAGCAGTATAAAAAGCTGCTGCCTGAACTGAGCGAAGAATTGATCGCCTTGATGAACGAGGTGATTCAGCATATTACACGGCGCGTGGACGCGCCGCTCGATGAGCATATTCACGTGGCGCTGACCGACCATATCGCTTTTACGCTCAAACGGCTCGAGCAAGGGCTTGACGTCAAAAACCCGTTTTTGGCAGAAACGAAAAGCTTGTATCCGCTCGAATATGAAATCGCCGGTGAAGTGGCCGGCATGATTGAACGGCGGCTTGGCGTCGTGTTGCCGGAAGGGGAAACAGGTTTTATCGCTCTTCATATTCATAGCGCCATTTCGAAACAAACGGTATCGGAAGCCAACCAGTATTCGCAGTTGATCGCCAAGCTTGTTGAGATCGTCGAACAGCAGCTCGGGGTTGAGATCGACCGCGAGAGCATTCACTATTTGCGATTTGTCCGCCATTTGCGCTATGCGATTGAGCGGATGAAAAAAGGGGAAAAAGTCGAAGAACCAAAAAATTTGTCGAAAATCTTGAAAGAAGCGTATCCGCTATGCTACAATTTAGCGTGGAAGCTGATCAAGGTCATGCAGCAAACGATTCGTCAGCCCGCAGATGATGCGGAGGCGGTCTATTTGACGTTGCATTTGCAGCGGCTGGCGGAGAAAAAAAGCGAAACAACGGCATAACGCTGCCTTGCTTTACGTGTTACTGATTCGATCAGGCATGAGTAAAGAGGGCAAAAAGGGACAAAAGCAGCTGGCGTTTGCTGGCTGTTGTAAGCGTTCTTTTTTGCTGCTCTTTATTCATGCTTTTTTTGTTGCGCTGGCTGATTTCAAGGGCCGTTTTTGTGCCGATGGGCTAATTTTGCGCCGGCAAAGCCACGCCCTAGATCGAAGGCGCTTTCTCCCTGCTGCTCCGTTTTGCTGCGGATCGCCCACCGCGCCATTTTCGGTACATGAATTTGCCGTTTGCTGCAAAACTTAAGAAAAGGAACCTAAAGGAGGGTGTCACATGAAACGAGCGTTTGGCACGCTGCAAAAAGTCGGGAAAGCGCTTATGCTTCCGGTGGCCATTTTGCCGGCGGCCGGGATTTTGCTGGCGTTTGGTAACGCTTTGAAAAATCCGGCGCTGACCGATAAAATCCCGGCTTTAAAAGCCGATTGGATTGTGCTTGTCTCCAACGTGATGGAGCAAGCAGGCGGCATTGTTTTCTCGAACTTGTCGCTCTTGTTCGCCGTCGGGGTGGCGATCGGCTTGGCCGGAGGAGATGGAGTGGCCGGCTTGGCCGCAATCATCGGCTATTTGATCATGAACGTCACCATGAGCGTCATTTTAGGCGTCAGCGCCGATATGGTTGGATCTGACCCGTCCTATGCCAACATTCTCGGCATTCCGACATTGCAAACGGGTGTTTTCGGCGGGATCATCGTTGGGATTTTGGCGGCGTACATGTACAACAAGTATTTCAATATTGAGTTGCCGCAATATCTCGGCTTTTTCGCCGGCAAGCGTTTTGTGCCGATTGTGACAGCGGCATCGGCGGTCGTGCTTGGCATTTTGATGACGTTCATTTGGCCGCCGATCCAACACGGGCTCAACGCTTTCTCGCATAACATGATTGACGCGAACAAGCCGCTGGCGGCGTTCATTTTCGGCGTCATCGAACGGGCGCTGATCCCGTTTGGGCTTCATCATATTTTCTATGCGCCGTTTTGGTTTGAATTCGGTCAATATGTCAACAAGGCCGGCCAAGTCATTCACGGCGATCAAAAAATCTTTTTCGAGCAGCTGAAAGACGGAGTAAAGCTGACGGCTGGCACGTTCATGACCGGGAAGTTTCCGTTTATGATGTTCGGTCTTCCGGCAGCGGCGCTCGCCATTTATCATGAAGCGCGTCCGGAAAACAAAAAGGTCGTGGCTGGTATCATGGGGTCGGCGGCGTTAACGTCGTTTTTGACCGGGATTACCGAACCGATCGAATTTTCGTTCTTGTTCGTTGCTCCGGCGCTGTTTGCCATTCACTGCGTCTTTGCCGGCTTGTCGTTTATGATCATGCACCTGCTGAATGTCAAAATCGGGATGACGTTCTCCGGCGGCGTGATTGACTTCCTGCTGTTTGGCGTCTTGCCGAACCGGACGGCTTGGTGGCTTGTCATTCCGGTTGGCTTGGTGTTCGCCGTCATTTATTACTTCGGATTCCGCTTTGCCATCCGCAAGTGGGATTTGGCGACGCCGGGACGTGAAAAAACGGTTGACGAAGCGCCGCAGACCGAGGCGGCCGCCGGCGATCTGCCGTATGAAGTGCTGGCCGCTTTAGGCGGAAAAGAAAACATCGAACATTTGGATGCGTGCATCACCCGCCTCCGCGTCTCGGTTCATGACATCGGTCAAGTGGATAAGGAGCGGCTGAAAGCGCTCGGCGCCGCCGGGGTGCTCGAAGTTGGCAACAACGTGCAGGCGATTTTTGGACCGAAATCGGACATCTTAAAAGGACAGATTCAAGACATTATGCAAGGAAAAACGCCGGTCAAAGCGAAAGAGGAAGCGAAGGAAGCGGCGCCGGCCGCAGCGCAGGCGGAACGGATCGCCTCGCCGCTCGCCGGGGAAATCGTCCCGCTGTCCGAGGTGCCGGATCAGGTGTTTTCGCAAAAAATGATGGGCGACGGCTTTGCGGTTATGCCAACGGAGGGCACTGTCGTTTCCCCGGTGGACGGGAAAATCTTGAACGTATTCCCGACCAAGCACGCGATCGGCATTCAATCCGTCGGAGGCCATGAAGTGTTGATCCACTTTGGGATTGACACCGTGAAACTGAATGGCGAAGGGTTTGAAGCGCTCGTAAAAGAGGGCGACGCGGTGACAAAAGGACAGCCGATTTTGCGCGTTGACCTCGACTATGTGAAGCAGAACGCGCCATCGATCGTGACGCCGGTCATTTTCACGAACTTACAAGCGGGCGAGACGGTGCGCGTCCATAAGCAAGGCACGGTCGCTCAAGGAGAAGACGGTGTCGTGGAAATCGGCTGAACAGCCGGCTGATCGGTTGGGGCGGGAGGACAAGCGTTTTCCGTTGCCTCCTCGCTCCAGCATTTGATATGATGGCAAGGAAAATAATGATGAAAGAAAAGGGGATTGATGAACGATGGCAGAAAAAACGTTTCAAGTCATTTCTGACTCCGGCATCCATGCCCGCCCGGCGACGGTTTTAGTGCAAACGGCGAGCAAATTTAACAGTGAAATCCAACTTGAATACAACGGGAAAACCGTCAACTTGAAATCGATCATGGGCGTGATGTCGCTTGGCATTCCGAAAGGGGCAACGATTAAAATTACGGCGGAAGGGGCCGATGCAGCAGAAGCGATGGCAGCATTGACGGACACGTTGGCGAAAGAGGGTCTCGCGCAGTAATGGAAAAAACCATCCATGGGATTGCTGCATCGAGCGGTATTGCCATTGCCAAGGCATACCGCTTAGAAACCCCTCATTTGGCGGCTGAAAAGCGAACGATCGCTGACGTCGACGCGGAAGTGGCGCGGCTTGAGGCGGCGGTCGTCAAGGCGAAAGAAGAGCTCGAGGCGATCAAACAGCACGCGTTAGAGAAGCTCGGCGAAGACAAAGCCGCCATTTTTGCCGCCCATTTGCTTGTGCTTGATGATCCGGAACTGTTGAACCCGATCAAAGAAAAAATTCAAACCGAACAAGTGAATGCCGAGTATGCGCTTGAGGAAACCGCCTCGTTTTTCATTTCCATGTTCGAAGGAATGGACAATGAATACATGAAGGAGCGGGCTGCCGACATCCGCGATGTCACGAAACGCGTCCTCGCCCATCTGCTCGGGGTCACGATCTCGAACCCGAGCCTCATTTCTGAGGAAGTCGTCATTATCGCCGAAGATTTGACGCCGTCCGATACGGCGCAGCTCGACCGGCAATATGTCAAGGGGTTTGCGACCGACATCGGCGGACGGACATCGCATTCGGCCATTATGGCCCGCTCGCTCGAAATCCCGGCCGTCGTCGGCACGAAGGCGGTGACGGCGGAAGTGAAAAACGGCGATATCGTCGTCATCGATGGGCTCGATGGACAAGTCGTCATCAATCCGGCGCCGGAGCGGCTCGCCCATTATGAAGAAAAACGAGCCCGCTATGAGGCGCAAAAGGCGGAATGGGCGAAACTCGTCGATGAGCCGACGGTGACGGCCGACGGCGTCCACGTTGAGCTGGCGGCCAACATCGGCACGCCGGACGATGTAAAAGGGGCGCTGGCAAACGGAGCGGAAGGCATCGGCTTGTACCGGACCGAGTTTTTATACATGGGCCGCTCGGAGCTGCCGACGGAGGAAGAGCAGGTTGCTGCCTACCAAACGGTGCTTGAACAAATGAATGGCAAACCGGTCGTCGTCCGCACGCTTGACATCGGCGGCGATAAAGAGCTCCCGTATTTAAACTTGCCAAAAGAAATGAACCCGTTTTTAGGGTTCCGGGCGATTCGGCTTTGCTTGGAAATGCAAGACATGTTCCGCACCCAGCTGCGCGCCTTGCTGCGGGCGAGCGTGCACGGCAACTTGAAAATCATGTTCCCGATGATTGCCACGCTCGAGGAATTCCGCCAAGCGAAAGCGATTTTGCTTGAAGAAAAAGAGGCGCTCCTCCGCCAAGGTGTGCCGGTCGCCGATGGGATTGAAGTCGGCATGATGGTGGAGATCCCGGCCGCGGCGGTGATGGCCGATCAGTTCGCGAAAGAAGTCGACTTTTTCAGCATCGGCACGAACGACTTAATCCAATATACGATGGCCGCCGACCGGATGAATGAGCGCGTTTCGTATTTATATCAACCGTACAATCCGGCGATTTTGCGGCTCATCAGCCACGTCATCGACGCCGCCCACCGCGAGGGGAAATGGGTTGGCATGTGCGGGGAAATGGCTGGCGACCCGATTGCGATTCCGATTTTGCTCGCCCTTGGCCTCGATGAGTTCAGCATGAGCGCCACTTCGATTTTGCCGGCGCGCGCTCAGTTGAAACAGCTGACGAAAGAAGAAGCGGCCCGCATTAAAGAGACGGTGCTGTCGCTCGGCACGGCGGAGGAAGTGGTAGCGTTGATCAAACAAACGTTCCATATCGCCTAAATGAGGGCGCGGTGACATTCGTGTTCGCCGCGCTTTTTTTGTTTTTCAGCGAGCAACGAAGGATCCCTAGTATCAAGGAAAGATTTATGAATAAGAAGCTAATCCTATAGACGGGGGACGATTGTCCTTCTATAATGAAACGTAGTTCGACAAAAAGAGGAAATAGAGGGGAGAAATAGACTGTGTTTCGAACATTGCGAAGCAAACTCATTGTCTTAATGGTAACTTTATTAGTTCTCTCGTTGGCAGTCACCCAGTTTGTCGGAGTGATGCAAATGCGCTCCATGGTCAATGCGGATGCAAAACAGCGCGCACAATCCGCCATTGAGAGTTTACTAAGGGATATACATCTTAGTTTTCAGAGTGAGGAAAATGGGTTAGTGCAGCTGGCGCATTCCCCTTCCGCAATGGAGATGTTGCATAACGAGAAGCAATGGGGAGAATTGCAAAAGCAGTTTCAAACTTTCTTGCAGCTCAATCGAAGCGTGCAATACATTTATATGGGAACAGAGCAAAAACGTATTTACGTGACGCCCTATGCACAATTCCCAAAGGGCTATGATCCAACTACTCGGGTATGGTACAAAGAAGCTGTAAAACGTCCTGATGAAGTCGTATGGACGGAGCCGTACATTGATGCCATTACAGGAAAATATGTCGTAACTTTAGCCAAAGCTGTCAGTGAGAATGGACATACAATGGGTGTGATCGGCATCGATATGTCACTGGATTCCGTGGAAAAGATCGTGCGCGCTACCGACGTTGGCTACAAAGGTTATCCGGTACTATTTGACAAAAAAGGAGTTGCAGTTGTCCATCCAGAATTCAAAGGAAAAAATATGGCCAATGATCGAGAAGTTCAATATATGCTTGAACATGTCAGTGGTTCGCGCCAATTTCAACGTGAAGGCGAAGAACGAATCGTGTATTTTACCACGATTCCCGAATTAGGATGGAAAGTAGGAGTCGTATATAAACAAAAATACTTATTGGCAATGAGCAATGAACTTGGAACACATATGATTATCATTACAATTATCGCCTTGATCGTTTCATCGACAGCCGTGTACTTCTTGGCTCGCTCTATTACTCGGCCGATTGCCGCGTTACAAGCACAAGTGGAAAAAGCAGCTGAAGGCGATTTGACTGCCCATGTGAACATTGAGTCAAAAGACGAAATTGGTGATTTGGCTCGCTATTTTAATAAAATGATTGAGCACATGAGGGAATTAATAGGAGAAGTGAACCGTTCGGTCCAAGAGCTTTCTGCCTCGGCTGATCATTTTAGCTCTGTAGCTGAAGAGACGATGTCCACGAGTGAACAAGTCACAAATGCTATTGGTGAGATCGCCAAAGGAACAAGCGAACAAGCAGAGAGTCTCGATACAATGAACGAACGGACATCATCATTGTCACAACAAATTGAATCGGTGACCACAGCGACATCAAGCATGGAATCGTTGTCCTCTGAAACGAAGACGGTAAGCTATGAAGGGCTGGAGCATTTAAATCAATTGCAAACAAAATCTGAAGAAGCGAAAAACGAACTGGAATCGGTGGAACACGTCATTGATGATTTAGTGAAAAAGATGGCTGAGATCGATGAAGTCATTCAAACAATTACAGCTATTTCTGGACAAACGAACTTATTGGCATTAAACGCCAGCATCGAGGCGGCTCGCGCTGGAGAGCATGGCAAAGGGTTTGCCGTGGTTGCCGATGAAGTGCGCAAATTAGCAGAACAATCGGCCAAGGCGACGGAAATGATTCGTGGAACAATTGTTGCTATCCAACAGCAAGCCGGATTGGCTATTGAGGCAGTAAACCGTTCAAAACAAGCTTATCATGAGCAACGGGAAGCTGTTCATATTACTGGTGATTCGTTTGTAAAAATTACTCAGATGATGGAGCAGTTAGCCAATGCTCTTACGAATGTGATGGAAGAAGCGAAACGAATGAATGAAAGCAAAGACGATGTCATCCATGCTATGCAAAATATTGCTGCTATTGCTCAGCAGTCTGCCGCCGCGGCCGAGGAAGTAGCTGCTTCAGCTGACGATCAACTGCAGGCGCTGGCAACAGTGACAGAATCGGCTGAGGCATTAAGCGAAATGAGTCGCCAATTAAAACAGTTGGTAGAAAAATTCAAACTTGCATAACGTTACCTTGGTTTGAATGCCCCCCTTTTCAGCGGACAGGCCTTACCTGTCTGTTGATTAAGGGGGGCAGTAACATAGATGGGACAGACTCTTGAGCGAGGAGGAAGGGTGAAAAAGGCATATCGGTTTTTTAGCTTTATGTCTTAGGCTGAAAAACGTTGCAACATCAAGTTCGTTTTCCGCAACGTTCATGTCACGACCGAGGGAAGTCGCTCACTTTTACCATGTTCTTACCCGCGATGATACAAACGCGATTGGTTTGTCAGCCACTTCACTGCCCCATTTTCGCTTTTTTATGGGGTGCTGACATTATATTTTACTGATTCTCACAAATACGGTCATAATGACGTCGAGGAAATCATTAGTGCTGACATTATATTTTGTTGATTCTCACTATTCCAACAATGATAATGAGTTGAATTTTTTTAAGTTTCTGCGTCGATTTTAACGGGCAATAGTGTTAAAATAAACAGTGAAAACGTTTATTGTCGTTAATTTGCCGTTCATTCGGGAATAATGGTAGCCAAATGGGAGTGCGGCGTCTTGCTAACTGCTGTTAGCTTGACCCGAGGGATATGAAAACAAGTTGGAGGTTTTTTCACGATGGCAAATCAGACCAACTATGCTCAACCGTGGAGCCAGTTTTACGGGCCGAACCTCGGTTACGTCATCGAAATGTACGAACAGTACCTCGATGACCCGAACAGCGTCGACCCAGAACTGAAGCAGCTGTTTGAACAGTGGGGGGCGCCGCTGTTGGAAGAACCGGTTTCTTCCGAAGCGGAGGAAGCAACGAAAACGCATCAAACGTTCCGGCTGCCGGAAACACCGACCGTATTCAGCAAGCTTGTCGCCGCCGTCAAGCTGGCGGACAACATCCGCCATTACGGTCACTTGGCAGCGGACACGAATCCGCTCGTCAAAGAGGAGAAAACGTTGCGCCGTTTAGAGCTGGAGGAGTATGATTTAACCGAAGACGATTTGAAGCGCATTCCGGTTGCGTTTCTTTGCCCGCATGCCCCGGCGCATGTCAAAAACGGCTGGGACGCCATCTTGCACTTGCGCAAAATCTATACCGATAAAATCGCCTTTGAATTCTCGCAAGTACATAATCTAGAAGAACGGAACTGGCTCATCCAGCAAATAGAATCCGGAGCGTACTACCCGAGCTTGGCGAACAAAGAGCGGGTCGCTTTGTTGCGCCGTCTGACGGAAGTGGAAGGATTTGAAAAGTTCATCCATCGGACGTTTGTCGGGCAAAAGCGGTTTTCCATTGAAGGCTTGGACGCCATGGTGCCGCTATTGGACGAGTTGGTTCGCCAAGCGATCGAGCATGAAGTCGACGCGGTCAACATCGGCATGGCGCACCGCGGCCGGCTGAACGTGCTTGCCCATGTGCTTGGCAAGCCGTACGAAATGATTTTCGCTGAATTCCAGCATGCGGAAAGCAAAAACTTTATCCCGTCAGAAGGAGCCGTTTCCATCACTTATGGCTGGACGGGCGACGTCAAGTATCACTTGGGAGCTGCCCGCCGTTTGCGCAATCAAAACGCCCATACGATGCGGATCACGCTCGCCAACAATCCAAGCCATCTTGAGGTCGTCAATCCCGTTGTGCTCGGCTACACGCGCGCCGCTCAGGAAGATCGGGCGAACCCAGGCGTGCCGGCGCAAAATACGGACGCGTCATTTGCCATTTTGATTCACGGCGATGCGGCGTTTCCGGGGCAAGGGATTGTGGCTGAGACGTTCAACCTCAGCCAGCTGCGCGGCTATACGACCGGAGGGACGATCCATATCATCGCCAACAACATGATCGGCTTTACAACGGAAAGCCATGACTCGCGCTCGACAACGTATGCGTCCGATATGGCGAAAGGGTTCGAAGTGCCGGTGGTGCACGTCAACGCCGACGATCCAGAGGCCTGTTTGGCGGCGGCGTGCTTGGCGTTTGCGTACCGCCAGCGGTTTAAGAAAGACGTTGTCATCGATTTGATTGGCTATCGCCGCTTCGGCCATAACGAAATGGATGAGCCGATGGCGACGAATCCGATGATGTATCAACTCATCAGCCAACATCCGACCGTGCGTCAATGGTATGCCCAAAAATTGGTTGAAAAAGGGATTTTGACGGAGCAAGAAGTGGAAGAAATGGAGCACGAGGTCGCCGAACGGCTGAAAATCGCTTATGAGCGGGTGCCGAAAAACGAAGATGAGCTCGATTTCATTATGGATCCGCCCAAACCGGTCGTCGATCGGCTGCCGGAAGTGAAAACAGGTGTGGCGAAAGACGTGCTTCATCGCATCAACGAGGAGCTGCTCCAGTTCCCGGCCGACTTGCATGTGTTTACCAAGCTGGAGCGCATTCTCAAACGGCGCAGCGGCGTCTTTGCCGAAAATGGCAACATCGACTGGGCGCACGCGGAAACGTTGGCGTTTGCCACGATTTTGCAAGACGGCGTGCCGATCCGCTTGACCGGCCAAGATTCGCAGCGCGGCACGTTTGCCCAGCGCCATTTGGTGCTGCACGATGTGAAAACGGGCAAAGAGTATGTTCCGCTTCATCACATCAGCGGCGCGAAAGCTTCGTTTGTCGTGTACAACAGCCCGTTGACAGAAGCGGCCGTGCTCGGCTATGAATACGGCTATAACGTCTACGCGCCGGAGACGCTCGTGCTTTGGGAAGCGCAGTTTGGCGATTTTGCCAACATGGCGCAGGTGATGTTCGACCAGTTTATCTCATCAGGACGGGCGAAATGGGGACAAAAGTCCGGGCTTGTCATGCTTTTGCCGCACGGCTACGAAGGGCAAGGACCGGAGCATTCAAGCGGGCGCGTCGAGCGGTTTTTGCAGCTGGCCGCGGAAAACAACTGGACGGTCGCCAACTTGTCTACTTCGGCGCAATATTTCCATATTTTGCGCCGGCAAGCGGCACTGTTGCAAAAAGAAGAGGTGCGTCCGCTCATCATCATGACGCCGAAGAGCCTGCTTCGTCATCCGCTGGCTTCATCGGATGCCGATGCGTTCGTGAACGGCTCGTTCTCTCCGGTGCTTGAGCAGCCGGGGCTAGGGACGGACGCCGGCAAAGTGGAGCGAATCGTATTCGGCACCGGCAAACTGATGATCGATTTGGCGGAGCAGTTGAACAAAATGGAAGGGCTAGATTGGCTGCACATCGTGCGCATCGAGGAGCTGTACCCGTTCCCGGAAGAAGCGTTGAAAGGCATCATCGCCCGCTATCCGAACGTGAAAGAGATCGTCTGGGTGCAAGAAGAGCCGAAAAATATGGGCGCTTGGACGTACATGGAACCGCGCTTGCGGGCTTTGGCGCCCGCTGGCGTCGATGTCAGCTACATCGGACGGCGCCGGCGCGCGAGCCCGGCGGAAGGCGATCCGGTCGTTCACCGGAAAGAGCAGGAGCGCATTATCCGCTGTGCATTAACGAAACATGAATGATGATTATGGAACGTTTGAGGAGGGCATCAACGTGGCTGAAATCAAAGTCCCGGAACTAGCAGAGTCCATCACCGAAGGCACCATCGCTCAATGGTTGAAAAAGCCGGGCGACTACGTGGAAAAAGGCGAGTCGATTTGCGAGTTGGAAACGGATAAAGTGAACGTTGAAATCATGGCCGAAGAGTCGGGCGTTTTGCATCAGCTGTTGGCAAATGAAGGCGACACGGTCGCCGTCGGCCAAGCGATCGCCGTTATTGGTGAAGGAGCAGCAGCCCCAGCGGCCGCCCCGCAAGCGGCATCGCAGCCGGCCGCTGAAACGGAGCCGGCCATGCCGGACGCCCGCGCGGACCAAAAGGCGCCGCAGCCGGCCGCTGTCGCCCAAGCGCCAGGACAGCGCCCGATCGCTTCGCCGGCGGCGCGGAAAATGGCGCGCGAAAAAGGCATTGATTTGACGCAAGTGCCGACCGTTGATCCGCTTGGGCGCGTCCGCAAGCAAGATGTCGCTTCGTTTGCCGCTCAGTCGGCCGCCGCGCCGCAAGCGGCGCCGCAACCGGCTCCGACGGCGCCATCCGTTTCGACGCCAACGCCAACTCCGGAAAGCGGCAAGCCGGTTATCCGCGAAAAAATGTCGCGCCGTCGGCAAACGATCGCCAAACGGCTGCTCGAAGTGACGCAAACGACGGCGATGTTGACGACGTTTAACGAAATTGATATGTCCGCCGTCATCGAGCTGCGCAAACGGAAAAAAGACAAATTTTTCGAAGAGCATGACGTGCGCCTCGGCTTCATGTCGTTTTTCGTCAAAGCAGCCGTGGCGGCGCTGAAAAAATATCCGTATGTCAATGCTGAAATTCAAGGCGATGAAATTTTGCTGAAAAAATATTATGATATCGGCGTTGCCGTGTCGACCGACGAAGGGCTTGTCGTTCCGGTCGTGCGCGACTGCGACCGGAAAAACTTCGCCGAAATCGAGCGCGATATCGCTGAGCTGGCGGCGAAAGCGCGCAGCAACAAGCTGTCGCTTGCCGATTTGCAAGGCGGCACGTTTACGATCACAAACGGCGGCGTGTTCGGCTCGCTTCTGTCGACCCCGCTCTTAAATGGCCCGCAAGTCGGCATTTTAGGAATGCATTCCATCAAACTGCGCCCGGTCGCTATCGATGAGGAACGGATCGAAAACCGACCGATGATGTACGTCGCCCTGTCGTACGATCACCGCATCATCGACGGCAAAGAGGCCGTAGGGTTCTTAAAAACGGTGAAAGACTTGATCGAAAATCCGGAAGACTTGCTGCTGGAAAGCTGATTAGGGAAGGAAAAGAGGAGCCTGCGATGTGCAGGCTCCTTCTTTTTCGCTGGCTGGGGACGGTTGGGGAATTTTCACCTTTTCTTGTGGAAACATATTCAAAATAAGAGAAGAGATACTTGCCATCATCCTGCGACGCCGCTTATATTGGAAAGGTGCCAATGTGCACAAAAACAGACTTCTCGATGCACGAACAAACACGACGTTACGGGTAGCGATGGTTAAGAAAAGAAAACAAGCCTACAAACAACAAAATTCCCCCGAGCGTCTTATACGTGCTTATATATTCCTTTAGCATTTGCAAGTATTCTTGAGAGTCGACAGAGCCGCCCATCGATCGAACCCATGATGATGCAAGCCGACTCCCCAATTCAGGGCTGTTTAACATGAGCAACAATCCAATGAGAGAAAGAATGAGTGAAACAAACTTCATCCTGCTAGGGTCTTTGAACATATTTTTGTATACCTCCCTCTAGAAATGTTGATTTATCAAGGCTTTTCGGCCCCTCAGGGGTGTCCAAAAAATATTTTTCGACAAA
>NZ_LQYX01000102.1:5692-8562 GCF_001587475.1 Geobacillus sp. B4113_201601 | reverse complement strand
CGATGGCATCTTGTTGGTGTATTCGCTTGTAACACTCGGGCTAGTTGAGCGCTAGCGCTCAACTAGCACCACGGGTTTCTTATAGTAAATTCACATTCTTTAAGATATATATATGTCTTTTGGCCGAAGCGTTCAAAGAACAAAATATGTTCAAGAGGTATTAGCTGAATTCTAGATTTTCTTAATATTATTAATTTATTATCATGAATTTTTAGATTCATTAGTATTGCCCCCTAGCAATAAACAATAAAAAGGTAATATAAACAAGCAACATCAAGATAATGCATATCCCCAGACTTCATTTGAATAGTAATTGTCTGAGGGGGAACAGGTTTATCATATTTAATTTCTGCAACTATTTTCCCACCATTATTTTTGATAAAAACCCTCTTATCTGCAAAATCTTTGTGGATAGTAAAAATTTTATTCTTTTCAGGAATTTCAATTTGAAGTTTAGGATTAGTTTTTATAATAGTTTTATCAAAAACCCAAAAATCACCAAGATTTATAGATTTACCCTCCCATTTTGATCTTATCATTGTCTTAATAGAGATTTTTTCTTTCACTTTACAAACTAAATTATTACTAGTATCGAATGCTTGTACATTAACGAATACAGCATCGTTTGAAATAAAATCAATTATTTTCTCAAGTTTATTTCTATAGATTCTTTGTATAGATCCTACTCTATTATGATTTTCATCAAATATATCTATAATCTTGGTACTTCCCCTGAGTATAGGCATTTTAAAGACGAATGTTTCCATCTGAACACTATAATCCTTTCCGTTCATCTTTTTATTTATAAAAATTATTTACAAAATAAATGATTAAACGGTTAGATACGTATACTTCCAACAATGAACTGATAAAAAGAGTGATAATTATAGATGGTAAAGTGTATTTAAATAAAGATATATATAGATTTTTAACCTCTTGTTTACTTACCTTTCCTATAAAATAACCAAATATTATTTTGAACTGGCTAATAGAAAAACAAAAGAATAACGCACAAGCAATCAATTCCCCAAGACCATGTGCAAAAGAGCAAGAATAATATATTAGGGGATTAATTCCTGACAAAGACGGTCCTTGACCAATAATAATGAATATTCTAAATATAAGAATAAATGTAATCCCTGTTATAGAAAATAAAAGAAATATCAGTATATTCAAAGGGTTTATAAGAAAAATATGCAATGCGTCAGAGAATCCTAATACCTTGATCTGAGGAATCTCATTATTTGATTTTATTAAAATGTTCGTTATTTAAAATGGTAAGAAAGGCTATTGAAAAGAAAACAATCATTTGTTTTTTATTCCATATCAAAACTTTAACTCTCCTTTAAACTGTACTATTTATTACTTTTGTAGTTTTGATTGAATCAAGAATAGAAAATATCCAGTTTAACAAGAATACTAGTATGCCCAATATATTCCCTGTAAAAAGAATAGAAACTATATTAACTATTACAAAAAACAATCCCTTTAAAACCCTACCTAGATATAAATGTCCTAAGCCTGGAAAAATAAATGACAAAATAGCTGAAACCCATACTTTTTTCATCAAAAACCACCCTTTTATCACATTTTTTACAATTTGAATTTTAACAACAATATACTGTATATGTCTACCTGATTAACAATAAATTTATAAATCATTAAATTGTTTTTTGTATTTTTGTAAAAAATAACTTTGTATAGTTTAGAAATAACAATAGAGGTGTATTCAATATCAAAAATTCCTTTATTTAGTTAAAAATCAAAGAATTCTATTTTTTAAACATTCAAATTGGAGGTGATAAAAAAAATTTAGGAGGTTTTGTAGAATGTTATACAATTATTTTGTGTCGGGTACCGGTGTAGTAGGCGTTGCAAAGCAAATCGCAGATGTAATAGTGAGAAAGTTCAACATTACGGGAACAGTTACTGATTTAATTAATAGCCTGGTATTTAAACTTAAAGTTATTTACAGAGCTCATGATGGTGATTTTTCATGGCGTGATTTAGGTGGAGCAATTTTAGATTTAGGCCAATTAATTCTTACGTTTGTTCCTGCCGGAAAGTTAACTGCTATTGTATCAGCGCTTTGGGACATAGCAACAATCCTGTAATAAAACAAGGGAGCCACATGGTGGTTCCCTTGTTTATTACAGGAAAATGCAAAATATCATTTCTTATTGAACAATTAAAGTTATATAGAGTATTGTAATAATAGTTGTGGTGTTAACGAATCTATCCCGAAAATTAGTATTTTCATCATTTGCTGGTGCCGCAACGCGGCATGGAACTCCATCCTGAAATAACTATGGATAACTTTTACTGTTATTTCATTCATCGATGTGCCAATTTTTATGGCATGGTTGTCTGTTAAATAACTCTGTTGATATTTGATTTTTTCAAACTGAAAGCATAAACGGATGAAACCTATTTTCTTTGTTACAAGAAATGAAACAAAAAATTAACAAATAAAGGAGTAAACCTATATGAGTTATTTAAACTATGATTACAAGAAGAAAAAAAAGAAAAATGGAAATCAAATTGTCTCTATCAGAGATATAGGTGAAAACTCATTATTAGAAGTGGAATTAAAAGACAATGAAGTTCAATTAGTTGTTTATTGGCGTAATGATAAGACAGTAGGATTTAAAATGCCGAAAGAAATGTTTGAGAATATTTACAAAGATCTAATGGAGTCCAATTAGATAGAAAAAGAACAGAAGAATCTTATTAATCCTAGTTAATAAAAAAATAACTTTCTGTAGATGAGCATTTTTCATTACAGTAATTTCCATGACCTAAGAGACAAACAGGGTACCCCTTAGGCGACATGGAGCTGTTTTTTGATCACATCAATGGGAATATCTTGC
>NZ_LQYX01000102.1:4892-5639 GCF_001587475.1 Geobacillus sp. B4113_201601 | reverse complement strand
CGATGAACTCGACGACGCTGTGCCCTTTCCGAGACCGAAGAAGCTCCAGGCCGGAAGAGAGGTCTTGTTGAGATTCGGCGATGCTGTATACACAGGCTAAGAGCACCACTGTCCAATACCGTTTCACCGCCCGAACGTGGCGAACACGGTCCACCTGACTTCAGCTGGTCTTTGGCCTGCCGGAAAACGCATTCGATCGTCCAGCGCTGGGCATCGTAACGCAAGATGTCTTCGTCACTCAGCTCCCGGTCGGTGTCGAAGATGACATGGAGATGATCCGGCGTCATCGGTTGATCCGCCTTCCAAGCCAGCAGCACCACCGCGTCATCAAGACCGTTGAGAGCGCCTTCGTAGCGGTAGACACGATAGCGCTCGCTCCCCACCGTGACGAGGCGGGTGTCGTTGGGCTCGATATAATGGGCAAACTCCTTCGCTTGGATGGCGATGCCTTTCGGATAGAGAATCCGGTTCGTCTTGAGCATGGCGATGACATGGAATCCTTGTTTCAGGCAGGCTTCGATGAGCGCTTGGGACGGATACCATGAATCCATGAGCACATACACCGGCTGAGCCCACTTCCCCTTGAGCGAGGAAAGCATCTCGATCGCTAGGTCGATTTTGCTTCTTCCCGCCGCCTTATCATAGAGACGAAACGCGAACGGAAACGCTTGCGTGAAGGTATGCACCATCAGCCAAACAAGCGAATGCCCCCAAACGGATTGATGATCTTTGTGCGAGTAGTGCCAA
>NZ_LQYX01000102.1:1421-4817 GCF_001587475.1 Geobacillus sp. B4113_201601 | reverse complement strand
TGTGGGTAGTTGGTGGTACATCTATTCTAACCAAGGAATCGGGTTCATGTCTCCTTTTTTGTTTAGTTGTCAATTTGTGTTAGCAAATTTGCTCATCTACAGTAATTGAAATAAAGGTTTTCTCTCGTTCCACAACCAATAAATAAAAGAGAAAATAGGGGCACGGAGAGAAAATACGATGCTGGCTGAATTACAAAGACGAGATCGAAAAATTGTCCACTTCCATGAAAGAAGAAATAAAAAGTAAATGAGCATATGAACGCTACTAAGCCATTTATCTTCATTTGCAGGGGTACAACTCACATTTCGCACCCTCTCGACAAAATTCGGGAGGATTTTTTTATCTTCCTGTCGAATCAAACCTTGAAACACAAGGAAAGCAAAGGAGTTGGCCCGTCATGGACGTTTGAATTCGGGCCATTTATGAAAGTTCTTATTTGAATAGAATAAGCACCCTGTTCAAAGATCTTGACCTTCCTCAGTTGATGGATCATCTCGTTCCCGTGGATCCACAATGCCAAACTCAAGCCAGCGATATCGTCAAACTAATCATTCTGGATATCTTGAGCGGCCCCGGCAAGCGCTCGTTCATTTGGAACAATGGGCGCATGACATCGATTGGCCGAAGCAGATTCGGCTAGGGCTGGAGCCGTCTTGGTTCAACGACGATGCCATCGCGCGTCATTGGGATCGACGGTATGAGGCGAATCTCCATCAAGTCCTTTCGTCTTGCCTCGTGCAGATCGACAAGTAAAGAAGGCCTCTCTCTGTTGGCCTTGGCCATTTCCCGCGTCTTCCCGCGCCGGGCGTCCGTTCATCACCCCGGAACGCCCATGAAAGGGCGCGGGGACCGGAAACTGACCCGCCCGATCGGTCAGGCGATCTTTCAGTTGTTCCGGTATGTGAACGTCGTCCTACTGGAGCTGCCGGATGGGCACATCCAACGCGCGTTAGGGAAACCGCTCACCCCTGATCAGCGAAGGATCCTGCAGGGATTGGGCATGGATGAGAGCATTGACGTGTAACGTCATACGGAACGACTAGCAATGGTAAAAAAAGGATTGCCATCGCTCGTTGTGTTGGTCGAAATGGTATTCTGAAAAACAAAATGAAAAATCCTTTCTTTCTACCCCCCGAGTTCGACAGTTTTGAGGTCATTTTAGGCAAACGAAAATGGCCAAAATGCTGCAATATCAAGGATTTCATGATGCAGATCCTAGGAAAAAACGCTGAATTTCATAGGCACACGACTTTCCTACTTTAACTTTTAAAATGGATGGATATTGGTTATAATATAGGCATGTACACACGACGAGTCACACCAAAAAAGAACGATGGAATCACCTTAGCTTACCTCCATCATGAATCGTGACCGAACGTAAGGGACGAATGCGAACGTCTCATGCTTGGACATTTTTCTTCAAAAAACGGCGACCTTGGTCAACAACCGAACTGACGGCCAAACAAGCGCAACTCTTTGTAGCTCTAGGGCTGGAGCCTCCTCCGAAGATTCTAGGCATTCATCCTCGCACCTAGATACACGCCCAACGTATGCCCAAATGCCTCTCGTCCCTTTGGTATCAAGGGATGAGAGGCATTTTGTTTGCCTAGTGACTGTCGAACTCGGGTATGACGTGCAGCGCGTATTTGGCGAGTACGACCCGATCACCGGCGAGCGCCTGTCGATCGGGGACCGGCTGCTTGCGGGCGGAATGTTGTTGTTGTCGATTGTTCCTCCGGCTAAAAGTGCCGGCGTTGCCGGAAAAGCGGCGATCAAGGGCGCTAAGGCGATCGATGCCGCCTCCGCCCTTGCGAAAGTGAAACATGTCGTGTGCGATGATAAAATGAAAGCGATCGGCGACATCGCCTTTCGCCAAACCGTCCGCTCCCCTCTTGCCGAAACAGCCCGATTGTTCAAGAAGCAATGGGACGAATTAGTAGGAAACGTCGCCTCCGTTTCATGGCAGCCGGCGTATGCGGGGGTGGGCCCAGCGCCTCGGGTGTGGATGAGTGAGGCGAAAGATGCGTCCCGCAACATGATCAAGAAAGTTGAGGGAGGAGTAGTTGAGAAGGGCGTAGGTAAATCAAATAAGTATGATGTGGGGTTATATAACGAAATAAAAGGTGTACTGGGGTTAGACGCACATCATGTGGGACAAAAAGCAATTATGAAAAAGTTCATTCGAAACTATGATCCAAATAATGCACCAGAAATATTAGTACCAAAAGTTGGACATACAAGAAAAGGTCCTAAAGGGATAGTTTCGAGAAGTTCAAAAGGAATTGAGAATGCAAGACAATTATTAGCAAGAGATATAATGGAATTAAGAAGAGTATATCCGGATATTCCTAATTCTCAACTTCGAAAATTAATTGAATTAAATAAACAATTGTATCCAGAGATAAGAAGGAGATGAGAGATATGAATACAGAAGAGTTTGTTAAACTGCTACATCAATCAATTATAAAAGAAAATCGCGATTTTTATCGAGATATATTCAATAATACTGATATTAATGAAGTTACAGATCCCTATTGGAAAGAAGCATTGATGTTTTATTCAGAGCTATCAGACAAAAACAAAGAAATATTACTTAAAATAATTGAACAAGTAGAGGTGGATGCTGTAGCTAATATTTTAGGGGTGTTAGATGGGGTAGTATCAATAGGAGAGGAGAATATTGAGTTTAAGGTGACAATTAACGACCATAATGAACCGATTAATGGAGATTTACAAGACCTATTTTTGGGGTATGATGAAGAGAATAGGTAACAAGTTTAGAGATAGATTTTGTATTTGCTAAAATACCATTTATAACTTTCTTTTAAAGTAATTTTTGAATTTGAGATCCAATGTATCAATGGAACGAAAAAGGTTCTATAATTACCTTGATTGACCATAAGCCTTTCAAGGTTTTGCTGTCTTAAATATAAGGGAGGATGGTTTGCTAGCTCACCGCTGCAACAACGCATCAGGCAGATCAAATGCTCGCCGATAACATGAAGGAATTTGACTTGGAGCTTCTCGGCTGGTATGACGTGCAGCGCGTATTTGGCGAGTACGACCCGATCACCGGCGAGCGCCTGTCGATCGGGGATCGGCTGCTGGCGGGCGGGATGTTGCTGTTATCGATTGTTCCTCCGGCTAAAGGAGCCGGTGTCGCTGGAAAAGCGGCGATCAAGGGGGCCAAGGCGATCGATGCCGCCTCCGCCCTTGCGAAAGTGAAACATGTCGTGTGCGATGATACCATGAAGACGATCTTCCACACGATCTACCATCAAGTCATCAAAGCGCCGTTTGCGGAAACGGCCCTCCTGTTCAAGAAGCAATGGGACGAATTAGTCAAAAGCGTCGCCTCCGTTTCATGGCAGCCGGCGTATGCGGGAGTGGGGCCG
>NZ_LQYX01000102.1:0-1411 GCF_001587475.1 Geobacillus sp. B4113_201601 | reverse complement strand
TGTGGATGAACGAAGTGAAAGATGCGTCCCTCAACATGATCAAGAAAGTTGAGGGGGAAATGGTTGAGAAGGGTGCCAAGGGGACGGAAAAAAAGTTTATTGCCGGGTGAGGGAAAAGTAGGAACCTACAAACAATTAATAAAGCAAGGTAAAGCGTTTGATCATCTCACCCCACACCATATGCCATCTGCCAAAAAAATAAAGAAAGTCGGTATAAAGCGAAATGATGGTGTTAGCATGAATATGGAACAACCGCATCCTGGTACTGGGGAAAGACATCGTAGAACTTATACTTATGGACTTTCTGGAGAAAGATTAAACGATTATTTAAATCTTAGCTACCGAGACGCACTAGCACATGATATTTGGGATGCTCGAAGAATTTATATGCAGGATGGGCTATACACTTCGGAAATAAGAAAAAGTTTAAGAGATGTAATTCAATTGAATAAAGAATTGTATCCCGAATTATTTAGAAAGTAATTATTTTAAGGAGGGAATGTTTTTGGACATTAAGTCGGAAATAAAAAAGGTATACCATAACCGTCTGCTTGAGACAGAAAAACAAGTGGAAGAATTTGAGCAAGCTCTAAAAAATATATATGAATATGATGAGGTTTCGATTATTAAAGATTTAATGTTAGCTTTTGATGATAATACTGAGAACCATGAGGTAATGTTTAACTTAGTGCATACTATTGAGCATTTATATAAGAATAAAATAGAGGAGGGATTAAAATTAATCGCTAACTCTGTTCCAATCATTATAGATTATGGGAGAGAATGGATCGAAATCTTGCATTATAGAATATTAAATCATCCTCAAGTGCGTATGATTTATGCAAAGGTCCTGCGGGATATTGATATAAAAGCAAGAAATATTATTAAAGACTTATTGGAAGATATAAAAAGAGAAGATCCGGAATTGTTTAGTGATTCAGTGGACGAAGTATTAGGTAGTATTTAAGAACTTATTTAGAAAGCCTTGATTGGCTACAAGCCTTTCAAGGTTTTTCTATATTTATAACAGGGCTGGTTTAGTACTCACATTTCGCACCCTTCCGACGAAAATCGGGAGGATTTTTTTGCATCGATGTGGAATGAATCCTTGACACACAAGGAATGCAAAGGAGTTTGTCCACCATGGATGTTCAAATTTGTGAGATTTATGACAGTTCCTATTTGAATATAATAAGTGCCCTTTTCCAAGATCTTGACCTTCCCCAGCTCATCGATCGGCTGGTTCCGGTGGATCCCCAATGCCAAACCCGAACCAGCGATGCGGTCAAGCTGATCCGGCCGGGGCTGAAGCCTTCTTGGTTCAATGATGATGCATTGGCTCGTCATCTCGACCGCCTGTATGAGGCGGATATTCACAAGGTGATCAGCACTTGCTTGATTCACATTTATC
>NZ_LQYX01000023.1:0-1497 GCF_001587475.1 Geobacillus sp. B4113_201601 | reverse complement strand
CCCTTTCGTGCTAATACCCCATTTCCTCTGTGGCCATGCGTACCACTTCTTCGTCAATGACGTCCTTTTTCAGCTGATGCCCGTACAGCAGGCATGTCGTAGCCAACGTGTTGATCACCCGAGGCCATCCCCGCGACTGCAGGGCAATCGCCTCTAACGCCGATGGAGTGAAGATCGGATGCTTCGCCCCGGCCTGTTTCATCCGATGCTCGATGTAGCCCGCCACCTCCTCCTTCTCGAGCGGCCCCATCCGGCATCGCATGATGATCCGCTGATCGAGAGGGCGGTGCTGATTGAGCCGCAGCTTCCCCTGTAAATGGGGCAGCCCAGCTAACATCAAGACAAAGGGGTTGGTTGAATCCATCTCAAAGTTGAACAAGATGGCGATGTCCTGTAAAAAGGCATCCTTCGCGAAATGCATCTCGTCCAATATCAACACCGGTGTGATCCGCCGTTCATGATACAACCGCTCAATGGCCTGCTGGATTTGGCGGAAGAGATCCACCTTGCGGTATTTCGGTTCTTCCCCCAACCCAAAGGCCAGCCCGCGGTAAAAATCCATCACGCCTCCGGTCGATAACGGGAAGTAGACTACGTGATACAAAGAAGGGGACAACGATTCTTTCCACGCCCGAAGGGCGAATGTCTTGCCCGCCCCCGGTTCTCCGGTCAACAGCCCGATTCCCCGGGTTCGTTTCACGTACTCCAGCGCCCGCAGCGCTTCTTGAAACGCTGCCCCTTGATACGCCTCGGACGGGGCGGTTTCTTTCGCAAACGGCTCCCGCGAAAGAGAGTAGAACGATTTATACACCGTGTTCTCCCTCCTTCGCTGGAACTGCCGCAAACGGCGACCGGTGACGCTTCACATGGGCGTGATCCTCCAAACGCACCCGAATGGCTTCCGCTACTCGTTTGCCGTCTTCGTACACATAGACGCCTCGTTCGTCATAGCGGAGCTCAATCGATTGCCCAATGAACCGAGGCGGCACTTCGTATAGCTGTTGATTCAGGGTGATCGTGCCATCGGCTTTCACCTTGCGGTGCTCCCGTTTCAGAAAAATCGCATCCAGCCAGTCGATGTCTTCGACCCACACCACTCGTTCCACTTGGGACTGAAACACCTCATGCGGCGTTTTTCCGTCCAGTGAGGCGTGTGGTTTTCGGTGATCCTCTTCTTCAAGCCACTTCCCAAACCGCTCGTTCAACTCGTCAAGCGACTTTGGCGGATTCAGCTCCAACAGCGGATAAAACCGCGTCTGTACGGTGCGGAAGAACCGTTCGATTTTCCCTTTGCTTTGCGGGTCATACGGCTGGGTGTGGATGAGCGTAATCCCCATCTCGGCGCACGCATACTGCAGCACCTCGGATCGATCAATGTTCCCGTTGTCCGAGTAAATGCGTTTCGGCTTCCCGCAACGAATCACCGCTTCCTTTGTGACGACCCGCAGCCCGTCAAACTTCTCCGAAGGGAAACTATACGTACGGCACCAACCGCGA
>NZ_LQYX01000101.1:63589-63886 GCF_001587475.1 Geobacillus sp. B4113_201601 | reverse complement strand
AAAGGCATCGCCATCCAAGCGAAGGAGTTCGCCCGCTATATCGAGCCCCAAGACACCCGCTTCGTCACGGTGGGGAGCGAGCGCTATCGTGTCTACCGCTACGAAGGCGCGCTCAACGGTCTTGATGACGCGGTGGTGCTGCTGGCTTGGAAGGCGGATCAACCGATGACGCCGGATCATCTCCATGTCATCTTCGACACCGACCGGGAGCTGAGTGACGAAGACATCTTGCGTTACGATGCCCAGCGCTGGACGATCGAATGCTTTTTCCGGCAGGCTAAAGACCAACTGAAGCTT
>NZ_LQYX01000101.1:56968-63579 GCF_001587475.1 Geobacillus sp. B4113_201601 | reverse complement strand
GGGTACCGTGTTCGTCACATTCGGGCGGTGAAACGGTATTGGGCCGTGGTGCTGTTCGCCTGCGTATACAGCATCGTGGAATCTCAACAAGACCTCTCTTCCGGCCTAGAGCTTCTTCGGTCTCGGAAAGGGCACAGCATCGTCGAGTTCATCTACGATGCCGCGAAGCAAGAGATTCCCATTGATGTGATCAAAAAACAGCTCCATGTCGCCTAAGGGGTCCCCTGTTTGTCTCTTAGATCATGGAAATTACTGTAATGAAAAATGCTCATCTACAGTTATTAAATTCTTTATAGTAACTAATTGACTGCACATAATCTCTAGCGGTTTCAAATCTTTCCTTTTCAATTAAATTGGTTATTTTGTTCGCTTCTTCTTCCCAATCCGGACCGTATAATAACAGGTAGTCTACTAATCCCTCATAGTATGGTTTATTCGTATGGTTTAAAAGAATCAGCTTTTGATACAACTTAATAACACAGGGAATGGGAAGGAAGTAATGCTCGTTTTCAAATTTTATTGCTGATTCCAGCGATTCTATTGAGATGGCACGATCTATTTCTGACATTAAAAGCACTGATAATTCATCGAGATTTTTAGACATGTTGTTTCTTTCATCATTATTATATTTTGACCAATCCTTATTCATTAAACAAAAAATTTGTTGAATTACACTTTGAAGAGCCATTTCCTTATACACCCCATTATTTTGGATAATATGTGGAGACTCTAACCATACCATCAGGAGTTTGTGTTACTGAATAGCCAACTTTTCTACCATTAACTTGTACAATCCGTTCAACAGACTTTGGAACATTCGGGAAATTTGCGCCTGATTGAATTGCATTATCAATATCCCTTAATATTATTGATTCAATCTCATCCATAGTTCCGACATCTCGTGAATTTCCCGTTCGGTGACCGCTGCTGCGATATCCGTGGCCGCTGTTAATTTCCAATTTAGTGTTTCCTACTTGGAAAGTTCGCTTCAGGGTTTCTCCAAAACCTTTTGTACTTATTGGTGAAAGTTTAAATTCCTCCGCTGCCTTATTGACCATTTCTCCCTCAATTTTCTTCATCATATTGAGGGTCGCATCCTTCGCCTCACCCATCCACACCCGAGGCGCCGGCCCCACTCCCGCATATGCCGGCTGCCATGAAACGGAGGTGACGCTTTCCACTACTTCGTCCCATTGTGTCTTGAACAGGCGGGCCGTTTCCGCGAATGGCGCTTTGATGACTTGATGGTAGGTCGTTTGGAAGATCGTCTTCATTGTATCATCGCGCACGACATGTTTCACTTTCGCAAGGGCGGAGGCGGCGATCGCCTTGGCGCCCTTGATCGCCGCTTTTCCAGCAACGCCGGCACTTTTAGCCGGGGGTACAATCGACAACAACAACATCCCGCCCGCCAGCAATCGGTCCCCGGCCGACAGGCGCTCGCCGGTGATCGGGTCGTACTCGCCAAATACGCGCTGCACGTCATACCAGCCGAGAAGCTCCAAACCGAATTCCTTCATGTTGTCAGCCAGCGTCTCGTCCGCTTGGTGCATCGCGGCGGCGGTGCGATACAGAAGTTCTTCCGCTTCGTTCAGTTTGTCTTCATAACGCTTCAGCCAATGAACGAGTTCGTCCCGCAGCGCTTCGATGGCGGGCGTGCTGACGCCGGGGAGGTCCATTGCGAGAGAAGAAAGTTCCCGCGACAGCGTCGTCCGCGCCCGCTCGCAAGCGTCTTTGGCATCGGGAATGTGCTTCGCGACCGTTTCCAACTCATCCGGTTTCAACCGAATCATGTGATCACAACTCTTCTATCCTTCGATGAAGACGGGCGATTTCCCTGCTGATTTCATCGGCCAATTCATCCGCCGTCGCCTCAATCCGCGTCTCGATTTGCTTTAAATCGGCATAGACCCACTCATACGCTTCCCGCGCCTCCCCTTGCCAGTACGGAATAGATTCATCGTTGGCGCGATAAAAGCCGCGAATGCCACCTTGAAATTCTTCCATCGCTTCATGCACTTGCCCTTGGTAAGATTGCAAAATGGCCATCGCTGCTTCGTAAGCCCTCCGCTTCATTTCCTTTTCAATCGAATCTACTATCGATGACACTTGTATTCCCTTCCCGGTTAAAGTGGCGAAATAATGGCTAATATCAAGCTATATAAGTTGAAATTTTGTTTTACATCCAGCTGATCACTCGCCACTTTATATCATATTAGCTTGTATTTATATACATGCTCATTAAAAGATTAACCTTCGTATAACTGGTGCCCACTCCGGTGATACTGCGCCTAAGGAAAAGCATGGGAAAGGAGCGGAATTCTGCATGAAACGTCTCAAAATCACCGACCATCACGAATGGACGCCCCGGAAACTCCGCAAGCAGGAACGGAAGATCAAAAACGCTCCTCTCCGCCAACGCGTGATGGCCGTCCGCCTAGTCATGGAAGGATATTTGGGCAAAGAGGTTGCTTCCATGGTCAATGTGTGCCGCCAAACCGTTTCCCATTATGTATCGCTGTTTAACGAAGGCGGTCTTGAACTCCTGCTTCATCGGGATGTTGCCCCTTTGCGGGAGCCGTTTCTCACCGAAGAACAGCAGGAAGAGGTCAAACATCTCGTGTTGACCACGACCCCTGCGGAGCTGGGCTGGGACATCGCTTCGGCGTGGAATACGAAGATCCTTCAATCCTATGTGTACCACCGTTATGGCATCTCCATTTCCCGCGAAGCCTTGCGAAAACTCTTGCATCGAAAAGGGCTTTCTTGGACCCGGCCGACCTACACGTTGGCAAAAGGGGACCCGGACCGGCAAAAAAACTTCGAGAGACAAATGGATCTGATAAAAAAAAAATTAATCGGTCCGGATTCCGTCCTGTTGTACATCGATGAAACGCCTATCCGGTCGTATCATGTGCTGCGTACGACATGGTCGGAGGTTGGCCATCAAAAGCAAGTGCCGACGTTCGGCCATCATGCCCACGTATCGCTGTTTGGCGCGGTTAACGTCCATGATGGCGAAACGGTTCTTCATCCAGCAGGGGCGGCCAATGCGACAACGTTTTTGGATTTCCTGCGAGTTCTCAAAGAGCGTTACCCGGATCGGCTCATCGTCTTGGTGCTGGATAACGCCCGAATTCATCATGCCAAAATGGTGAGAGAGTTTTTGCGGGAAGAAGGACAGTGTTTTCACTTCATTTCCCTTCCTCCGTATTCTCCGCAACGGAATCCGATCGAACGCTTGTGGAAATGGCTGAAAGACACCGTCATCGCCAATGTGTTCCACAAAGATCGAAACGATATCGCCCAAGCCATTGCCCGGTTTGTGGACTACATTCATGAACGCCCCGAGGAAGTGCTGCAACGCCTGGGGTGTGCAGCGTAATCGAGAAGTTAACTTTTCAAGGTGCATCTATATAACCATGATAGACCTCTCAACCTGGCGCTATATCTGGCTAAATAAGTGTAATTCCCCAATCATCTTGATGGTATTGCACTAAAATGACTTGTTCAGCACCAAGATGATTAGTCTTTATCACCATACATTAAATCATCCAATAACTCATTCTGTTCTTGTATTTGCCTATATCTATTGAATCTATTCATTAAATATTCAATAGTAATTTCTTTATTCGTATTGATTTCACTATCAAACAGTCTTATTTTGGCACCCAAATTGGTCAGTTCATGTATCAATTGCTTTAGTCTAGCATCCTCGTCTTCATCCCTAAACAAAACAATCTTCATAATCGGATTACCGTTTTTAATTCTATTTTTTATTTCCGATAATCCTAGATTTGTGATTTTTTTTATTGTAGGCAAATACTTTGTTTCGTTACCATCGGGTTCCAACAATACAAGGACAGCTGACACTATTTTCCCCTCCTTAAAATTCATTACCAAATAATTCGTTTAATGGTTTACCAGGTAGACTCTGCTTATAATTTCCACCATGCCAGCGGTACAGATGCTCCTTAAACGTAACAGGATATATGATCTCTCCCCTATTTGCTATTTGCGGATATTTGGACGCACTATATACATGGTGACCAATTAATGTTTTACCGTTATGTTTTGGTACGTTACCATTTATTATGTCTCGGATCTGTTCCGATGTCCAATTTCTTGTAGATTCACCGTTCAACAGACGTTCTCTTTCTTGCTCCCAAAAATTATCAACACCAATATCTCTTCGTCTTTTAAATCTTTTATTCCACTTGAATTGCTTCCATTCCTCTTTGCTGATAGTTCTATTCTCAATTTTTTCTTTTAATTGTTTCATTTTTTTACTTCCCATGATTTTATAAGGGATTTCTCTTGGAGCCAGGTCTAAATTCTTTGCTCTCTCGGCTATTATATTAGCCTCTGTCTTATGTCCGATATTATTACCTATCCCCTTCTCAACCACTTCCCCCTCAACTTTCTTGATCATGTTGAGGGACGCATCTTTCGCCTCACTCATCCACACCCGAGGCGCCGGCCCCACTCCCGCATATGCCGGCTGCCATGAAACGGAGGCGACGTTTCCTACTAATTCGTCCCATTGCTTCTTGAACAGGCGGGAGGTTTGCGCAAACGGTGCTTTGATGACTTAAAACCAAAGTAACTTCCTTTTAAAAAAGATATATCCAATTTCTCTTTCCTGAAAAGAGAGTGCTCAATTTTACTTGTTTCATTTCTCCACAATATTTCTAGATTGGGAACTATGCCTACAGTAGTGTCTCTAAAGAGGAACCTGCAACGTACATAGAAGCAAAACATGAGCAATTAAATAGCGCACTGCACATTCAGTACCAGGATAAAAGGATCAAAGAGAAGAGAATCATCCGCAAATTGATTTAGCATAAAATTAGAACAGCAAGGAAGATGTCTTCGCTTGCTGTTTTTATTTTTATCATATAGAGATATTAAAAGGTTTCCTAATAAAATTATCACATGAGTAGGCACAGCCTTCATGATCTCTTGATTTTAAAGGTGCTTTTCTTCCTTATGCTATAATTCTGTGGACCTTCCCCCTTGCCCCCTCAAACTCTTTTGTACACAATAAAATTATGTCATCACTTCCTTATGAATCCATTTGTTTAGTGCAAAATAAAAGTGCAGAGATGTACGAGATTTTTATTCAAAATTCATTCATAGGAGCTTTACATGGAGCGGAGCCATAGTAACCTGTATCAATTTTCTAAATTTACTGATTCTTGCTCGTTTAGCAAAAGAAACATGGATGCAGAGGCTCCATATCAAGCCCCGATATGGCAAACTTCAATCGAATATTTATTCAACCAAAACAAATTTATATACTTCAATACTCTGCACTTTTTTCTTGCAAAAACCATACATTGTCATTCACTATTTAATTAGAAATCCTCTTCCCATGCTTCTTTTGCATCTGCTAGCCTTTCCCATAAAAATTCAAAAAAGTTATTCGCCTCAAACATCTCATCAATTCCCTGTTGTCTATCCCAAGCTATTACCGGGCACTCGTTATTTTCCATTTTTCTTGTATCTAAACAATATACGTATTCACCACAATTCTCAATTACTACCAAATGTCTATCTAAACCTAACTCTCTATATCTCTTTGTTTCAATAACTACAGAGGCCAAATTCGATTTTCCAATCCCTAAAATGTCAATTCCAAACATCCCTCCCGACCCATAATTCATTAAAAACCACTGATAGCTTTTAGGTAGCATGACTCCTAACTCATTTTGAATACGTTTAATTTCACTTTCGGCAACCCCGCCTGTAAAATCATCTGGTTCCATATTTTCATTAATAAGCGCTGTTAATTCTTTTTCATTCATAACTATTTCACTCCTTAAATCTCTCAATTTCTATTTGCTTAGCTCTCCATCTCCAGTATTTCACCCTAAAGTTATCATATTGTTTTCTTAGTACAAGGTTATTTCTAAAACTACCTCCATTTTCCACTAAGCCATGTAAAATTTTATTATACTCGTCATGCAGACTGGCAGGGATTTCAACCATCGCCCCTAGCTCTCTTTGGATTAAATGATGGAGTTCTACAACAGTTCCATCTTTCCAATATGGTGCTCTTCCTTTTTTCATTAATTGAAGATTTGTTAAACCCGTTTTAGGGTCTACTCTATCGTAATCAATATCTAGCCTTTGATAAACTCGCCTACTAATATCTCTTAATTCCCCATTAACCTTAGTTTGTCCATTGTATTCAACTAGTTTGTAGTTTTTGTACTCTTTACCAATCCCCTTCTCAACCACTTCCCCCTCAACTTTCTTGATTATGTTGAGGGACGCATCTTTCGCCTCACTCATCCACACCCGAGGCGCCGGCCCCACTCCCGCATATGCCGGCTGCCATGAAACGGAGGTGACGCTTTCCTACTAATTCGTCCCATTGCTTTTTGAACAATCGAGCCGTTTCGGCAAGAGGGGAGCGGACGGTTTGGCGAAAGGCGATGTCGCCGATCGCTTTCATTTTATCATCGCACACGACATGTTTCACTTTCGCGAGGGCGGAGGCGGCATCGATCGCCTTTGCGCCCTTGATCGCCGCTTTTCCGGCAACGCCGGCACTTTTAGCCGGAGGTACAATCGATAACAGCAACATCCCGCCCGCCAGCAGCCGA
>NZ_LQYX01000101.1:52535-56922 GCF_001587475.1 Geobacillus sp. B4113_201601 | reverse complement strand
GTCCGCGCCCGCTCGCACGCGTCTTCGGCATCGGGAATGTGCTTCGCGACCGTTTCCAACTCATCCGGTTTCAACCAAATCATGTGATCACAACTCCTCTATCATTCGACGAAGACGGGCGATTTCCCTGCTGATTTCATCGATCAATTCATCCGCCGTCGCCTCAATCCGCGCCTCGATTTGCTTTAAATCGGCATAGACCCACTCATACGCTTCCCGCGCCTCCCCTTGCCAGTACGGAATAGATTCATCGTTGGCGCGATAAAAGCCGCGAATGCCACCTTGAAATTCTTCCATCGCTTCATGCACTTGCCCTTGGTAAGATTGCAAAATGGCCATCGCTGCTTCGTAAGCCCTCCGCTTCATTTCCTTTTCACCAGCGAATGATTCGATTTTGAACGGCTGCCCTCTCTTGGACTAACGTTTCCCGAAACGTGCTTCCCACCTGCCATTCTGCTTCCACCTTGTGGAGAAGGCGCGGATGGCTAAACCGGCCGTCCTTGACGAGTTTCGCGATTACCATGGCGTCTTTGGCGTCATTCTTCGTTGGCAAGTTGTCGTCGAGTTCTTTTTTCACATGCATCGGGTTGACCATCACCAAGGGAATCCCTTTCTGCTTGAGGAAGTAGGCGAGATTCCATCAATAATGGCCGGTCGGTTCAATGCTGACGATCACGCTAGTTTTTCCAAATTCTTTCACCGCTTCTTGGATCGACGCGTCCAGCTGTTTGAGTCCCAACTTGGACTGCATCACAGGAAACAACTTTTTCAGCACACGGCCTCGCGCATCTATCATACAGGCGTAATGTTTGCGCTTGGCGATGTCGATGCCAATCACTAATGTTTGATCGGTAACTTGTTCAATTTTGTGATTTTGTGTACAATTCATGATAGAGTCCCTCCTTGGTTGATGTTGGTGTTTGTGTATCCCTGCATCATACCAAGGGGAGCTTTTTTCTTCCAAGTCCCTGAAAACCTTTCTAACAGGAATACTCTCCCCCTACACTCTGCTTAGAGGTGGGAAACTTCTCGGTTAATTATGTTAAAATATGAAGCTTATCATTGTGGAATTTTGCAACAATTACTTTTCTACTGTAGATGAGCAAATTTGCTAACATAAATTGACAACTAAACAAAAAAGGAGACATGAACCCGATTCCTTGGTTAGAATAGATGTACCACCAACTACCCACAAGGAGGTTCATGTCTCATGAATAGATTAGCACATCATCAAGGAATCCACAAGTTTTTCATGACGCTGGGATTGGCGCTTGATTTCTCGAAACCGGTCATCAAGCATCTCGTTCAAAATGTGTTCATGGATTCCTAGTATCCATCCCAAGCGCTCATCAAAACCTGTCTGAAACAAGGATTCCATGTCATCGCCATGCTCAAGACGAACCGAATTCTCTACCCGAAAAGCATCGCCATCCAAGCGAAGAAGTTCGCCCGCTATATCGAGCCCAACGACACCCGCCTCGTCACGGTGGGGAACGAGCGTTACCGCGTGTATCGCTACGAGGGAGCGATCCATGGCCTCGATGACGCGGTGGTGCGGCTGGCTTGGAAGGCGGATCAACCGATGACACCGGATCACTTGAGCACCGACCGGGAGCTGAGTGACGAAGACATCTTGCTTATATTAACGTTTCATATGTTCAAAGATTTTCTAATTGATGAATTTCCTTACTAAGCAAAGGAATAATCCCCATCAAAGTTCCCCAGATCCCAGTGAAATAAAAAATATAATGAACAGGTATAATATCCGCTAAGTATCCTGTTAGAAATACAGTTAATGGCATGGCAAGCGATGAAATACTTGCTACTAATGTATCAATTCTAGCGCGATATTCTGGCTTGACAAGAGTTATTAAAAGTGTATTGACTGTAACAGTATAAAATAGCAAGAAAAATGTTTGAATAGCTATTAAAATATATGCAAAAAACAATTGATCATAAAACCCAATTAGAGCAATACTTAAACTTGGGATTATTAAACCTAAACTTAAGGGAAATATTGGTTTTATTTTCTTTATAATTCGTCCAATAAACAATCCAGTGATTATTGACGTTGCCACACCAGTTGCTTCAATGAACCCGTATTGAGCTGCAGTTGCTCCATACTGTGTTTTAAATATATATATATTCAAATGACCAACAGAGACAATATTTACTCCCATATTTATTAACGTTAGAATAAGTAAAACTCGAAGTTTTACCAATAACTTAACTCCATCTTTAAATTCTCTCCAAAATTGTTTCTTTTGTTTTGATTTTTCGTCATTAACTATTATTCCATTTTTAGGAAGTACTAACCAAGAAGATAAAAGTGCAGCGAATAAAAATATTAATGAATGAGTGAACATAATTCCGATAAGACCAATAAGAGAGAACAATATTCCACCAACAGCATTACCTATTAATATTCCTGTTTTACCAGCAGATGATAAAAAACCACTAACTTCAGCAATACGATCAGTCCCAACTAAATTTGGTAACATACGTCTTCGTGAAGGTGAAATGAATGTTTGTGCAATATCATTTAAAATAACCATTGCCATAACAGCAACTATAATATAGTCATCCAAAAACAAATAAAAAAATATAAGTATAAAACCTATTAACCCCAATGCTATATATGCTTTTATCATTGCATTTTTTGGACTCGTGCGGTCAACTAAAACCCCAATCAACGGGCCAGCAAAGACATTAACAATATATGTAATAGCAGTAATAGCTGAAGTAATAAAAGCTGAACCAGTTCGTTCAAGGACAAACCATGATAAACAAAGTGTAAAAATTGCATCTGCTATAGTACCTAAAGCTGTCGTACTAACAATTAATGACATATTTCGTTTAACAGGAATTTGCAATGACTTTAGCTTTGTACGTTCTGATTGGTTTTCCAATCTATATCCCACCTTAGCTATATATAATGCAACATGAAGAGTTAATCTCTCCGTTATCCTTCAGCGCATCCAGCGAATCGCCAAACGGGAGAATGAATCCCTTTTTGTTTCGATGGATGATCCCATTTGCCAAAAAACGAAGCCTTCGTCACGGGCTGCCCGCTCCATTCAAGGGTGTGATTGGCACTACTCGCACAACGATCATCCCCGTCTGGGGGCATTCGCTTGTTTGGCTGATGGTGCACACCTTCACGCAAGCGTTTCCGTTCGCCTTTCGTCTGTATGACAAGACAGCGGGAAGAAGCAAGATCGACCTATATAAGTTGAATTAAAGATTTACAACTGAACACACAAACGATCGATCGTTTGTTCTGATTTTTGGTTGATTCTCTGAATAAAGGCTTGGACATTCTTTCTAATTTCTTGCACAGTCGAATAGAACACGTTGTAAATCACGTCTGATTTCAGCCATTTCCATAACCCTTCAATCAAATTCAATTGCGGACTGTATGGTGGCAAAAAGACGAGCTCTAACCGATCTTCGTGTTCTTTTAAAAAAGGCTGAATGAGTTTGGCATGGTGAATTCGAGCGTGATCTAAAATCATTACCATTTTGCCTGTCGGATAGCGTTCTAACACAAGTTGAAGAAACCGAAGAAATGTTTCTGCGTCATAGCGTTCTTCTTCGATGCAAAATACATCCCCTGTTTCGTAGTTCAACGTGCCAATCAGCTTCAGCCCTTGATGTTTTCCAAACGTCGGAATGATTCGTTGTTTTCCTTTGACAAACCATGTTTTTTGAATCGCTTGGTCATCACGAATCATCGATTCATCTTGAAAGAGGACATGGGCGATGTTCCCATCTAACAGTTTTTTTTACTTCAGGGAAGGTGATTTCGACGAATTCTTTTTGTTTCTCTTCATCGGCATTGGCTAGTGTATAGGTGGGTTTCGTATAGCTTAGCCCTAACCGATGCAGAATGTTGCTTGTTCCACGAGGCGTGTATGCTGGTCCCCACTTTTGTTGAATGAGTTCAGCGATGATCGCAAGCGTCCAGTTATATTTTGCTTCGAATCCCACATCTACGGGGAGCTGATGTTCAATAATCCAAGCCAGCTCTTTTTCCTCATCAGGACTCAATCGACGTGGGGAGCCAGGTGAGTATTTCATCTCCAAGCCATCAAGACCGCGCTGGGCGTAGGCATGGATATAGTTATAAATCGTTTTCTTGGATCGACCAATAATCGTTGCGATTTCTCCTTTTTTGTATCCCTGCAAATGAAGATAAATGGCTTGGTAGCGTTCATATGCTCGTTTACTTTTCGCTTCTTTCATGGCAGTGGACAACTTTTCGATCTCGTCTTTGTGATTGGGCATCGTATTTTCTCTCCGTTCTCCTATTTTCTCTTTTATTTTATTCGCTGTGGAACGGGAGAAAACCTTTATTTCAATTTATATAGCGATCGAGATGCTTTCT
>NZ_LQYX01000101.1:49154-52525 GCF_001587475.1 Geobacillus sp. B4113_201601 | reverse complement strand
TCAAGGGGAAGCGGGCTCAGCCGGTGTATGTGCTCATGGATTCCTGGTATCCGTCCCAAGCGCTCATCGAAGCCTGTCTGAAACAAGGATTCCATGTCATCGCGATGCTCAAGACGAACCGGATTCTCTATCCGAACGGCATCGCCGTCCAAACGAAGGAGTTCGCCCGCTATATCGAGCCCCAAGACACCCGCTTCGTCACGGTGGGGAACGAGCGCTATCGTGTCACCGCTACGAAGGTGCGCTCAACGGTCTTGATGACGCGATGGTGCGGCTGGCTTGGAAGGCGGATGAACCGATGACACCGGATCATCTCCATGTCGTCTTGAGCACCGACCAGGAGCTGAGTGACGAAGACATCTTGCGTTACGATGCCCAACACTGGTCGATCGAATGCGTTTTCCGGCAGGCCAAAGACCAGCTGAAGTCAGGTGGACCGTGTTCGTCACGTTCGGGCGGTGAAACGGTATTGGGCCGTGGTGCTGTTCGCCTGTGTATACAGCATCGCGGAATCTCAACAAGACCTCTCTTCCGGCCTAGAGCTTCTTCGGTCTCGGAAAGGGCACAGCGTCGTCGAGCTCATCGATGACGCCGCAAAGCAAGAGATTCCCATTGATTTGATCAAAAAACAGCTCCATGTCGCCTGAGGGGTCCCCTGTTTGTCTCTTAGGGAATAGAAATTACTGTAATGAAAAATGCTCATCTACAGTAATTTATTTAAGTTGTCTTCACTTGTAGAAGCTATTACTCTCAGTACCCCTATTTCCTCAAATATGATAGCTTGTGAATATACACTATAGACTAGTCCCTTTTCTTCACGTAGGATTTGATTTAAACGAGAGTTCCTTCCCCCACCTAAAATTAAGTTGGTTTTTAAACAACAAATGTTCAATGAAATGAGCTATTCCATTCGTCTCTTTTGTTTCATGTTTCGTTCCTACATGCACCATTACTCCAATAGAAACTGATTTAGCGTAAGGGATTTTGTCAATTAGTAGACGAAGACCATTAGACAAACATCGTTTCCTCATTTAACTCTCCCCCTTGCTCCTGTATAAACATTTGAAAAGCAATATCAGGGTTTTCTGTATTATGCTTTTTTAGAAAAGACACGTAGTCTCCTTCATATAGAATCTTACCTTTATGTAAAAAATGTATTTTACAATCAATAAACTCTAACTCATGGAGGATATGGGTCGACATAATAACCAACTTCCCTTTTTTGACCAAACGGTTAATACCATTAAGCACATAATTTCTAGTGTCAGGATCAATACCAGCAGTAGGTTCATCAAAAATATACAGTTTTCGTTCAAGTTGACAAATTGATTTAATCATCAGCCATCTTCTTTCGCCAACAGACATGTCTCCTATTCTTACATCCCACAATCTGTTTAACAATTCTTTTTCTCTTGGCATTAAGGATTCAATAAATGTCTTTAAACTTTTTGAAAAAGAAAAAGGTGTATCGCACTTAAGAATTAGGCGAACAATGTCCTTACCTTTCATAGTCGACGGAAGCGGAACACCTTGCACTTGATATACAACATCCTCTTCTGCAAATGAACTATGAAACTGTGCAGAAGGTATAACACCACTTATAATATCTAATAACGTTGTCTTTCCAGCCCCGTTTAATCCTACAATTACATTTAATTTATTTGGATCAAATTCAATACATAATTGGTTTAAAACAGGGGATGAACGGCCTTTATAGTAATGAGTTAGAGAATGTATTTTCATATTTTCTTCTCCTTTTTATTTATATTCGACCTGCTTTAGGTATAATAGCTATTATTTTATAAGAAAAGATTCCTATTAAAATATAAACCCCCATGATCACTACTAATGTATACGATAATGTTATATCCCAACCATGATTAGAAACTACATCTGAAATAAGTTTAGATACATTTAGTATAAAACTAGCAGGATTTAATAATAATAAGCTTTTATCTTTCACCTCAACATTTGCAAAATATATAAGAGGGAACATCAAAATAGTAAATATCGGCGAAATAGTTTCCTGACGATACGGCAAAGAACTTATCCATAGGAAAAGAGAGAAAATAGGTATTGGTACTATAATAGCTATTATGATGGCAATGATTAATACATAAAATACAGGCTGGTGAAACAGTAAAGAGCTTGCGACGGTAAAAATAATAAGATTGATAGTGACAAAAAACCATTGTGACCCAATCTTTCCCAATATAATTGGTAGTTTGTTACGACCAATAAATTTAAACATCTTCAAAAAACCATTATCTCGAAGCATGAGAATAGAAATCCCTACACCGCTTATTGCGGTAATTAAAATCATAAAACTCCAATATAAAAAAATATTATTTTTAAATGATTCGAAGTCCGGAGGATTAGTCAACCAAGAAAGATGGTTAAATACCATGAAAAACAAAGGAATAACAAGTGTCCAAAGCAATGCGATTTTGTTATAAAAAACTTCTTTGTTGAACAGAATAAAAAACTCCCAGCTTTTTCTTGACATAAAACCACCCTCCATCTATCTTAAATATATTTAACAAACAACTCTTTCTTTCATACTTTGAAACACCTATTTTTTCGAGGGTTGGGATGTGTACGTGGTTTATGATGATCTTAATTAACTGTAGATGAGCAAATTTGCTAACATAAATTGACAACTAAACAAAAAAGGAGACATGAACCCGATTCCTTAAGTAAAATAGATGTGCTCAAACTACCCACAAGGAGGTTCATGTCTTAGGAATCGATGAACACATCATTAAGGAATCCACCCATTTTTCATGACGCTGGGATTGGCACTTGATTTCTCGAAACCGGTCATCAAGCATCTCGTTCATCTTGTCGATACCTTGACGACCAAGGGATGTTCAGGGATTTTCACCCGAATCATCGAACGACACTGAGCCACTTTTTCACGAAAAGCCCTTGGAACGAGGAAAAACTGCTTGAGAAGCTGCAAGAATGGATCCTTCGCCAGATCGAACGCCTGGCCAAACGGGAGAATCAACCCCTTTTTGTTTCGATTGATGATCCCATTCGCCAAAAAACGAAGCCTTCGTCACGGGCCGCCCACGCCATTCAAGGGTGTGGTTGGCACTACTCGCACAACGATCATCCATCCGTCTGGGGGCATTCGCTCGTTTGGCGGATGGTGCACACCTTCACGCAAGCGTTTCCGTTCGCCTTTCGTTTGTATGACAAGACGGCGGGAAGAAGCAAGATCGACCTAGCGATCGAGAGGCTTTCCTCGCTCAAAGAAAAGTGGACTCGGCCGATATGCGTGGTATCCGTCCCAAGCGCTCATCGAAGCCTGTCTGAAACAAGGATTCGATGTCATCGCCATGCTCAAGACGAACCGGATTCTCTAC
>NZ_LQYX01000101.1:6710-49125 GCF_001587475.1 Geobacillus sp. B4113_201601 | reverse complement strand
CGCCATCCAAGCGAAGAAGTTCGCCCGCTATATCGAGCCCAACGACACCCGCCTCGTCACGGTGGGGAACGAGCGTGATCATGTCTACCGCTACGAAGGCGCGCTCAACGGTCTTGATGACGCGGTGGTGCTGCTGGCTTGGAAGGCAGATCAACCGATGACACCGGATCACTTGAGCACCGACCGGAAGCTGAGTGACGAAGACATCTTGCGTTACGATGCCCAGCGCTGGACGATCAAATGCTTTTTCCGGCAGGCCAAAGACCAGCTGAAGCTCGATGGGTACCGTGTTCGTCACATTCGGGCGGTGAAACGGTATTGGGCCGTGGTGCTGTTCGCCTGCGTATACAGCATCGCCGAATCTCAGCAAGACCTCTCTTCCGGCCTGGAGCTTCTTCGGTCTCGGAAAGAACACAGCATCGTCGAGTTCATCGATGACGCCGCAAAGCAAGAGATTCCCATTGATGTGATCAAAAAAACAGCTCCATGTCGCCTAAGGGGTCCCCTGTTTGTTTCTTAGGGCATGGAAATTATTGTAATGAAAAATGCTCATCTACAGTATTTAAATTAAACTAGACAGTACTAGTAATTATAGAACAAGGATAATATGTATTCTTACTAAGAACTTATAGTAAGTTATTACTAGTAATTTCTACTTTTATCTTACAATAAATACATAGTATTTCCAATATGGTGCTGTCAAGAATTTTTTGTAATATAAGCTATCTAGACAATTTTTGTACTTGTTCCATATAATATAAGGCATCTTCAAGACGTTTCCACCCTCAAAGATGCCTTAACACCGAAGAAAAACAAAATATATTGAAACGTTAGCAACAACCCCAACGGCTAACTAGATTACCACAAGGAACGCTTTTGCTACGCCCCCACAATATCTTCCGAATTCCGGTTAATCTCATCGATAATGCGAATGATCCTCCGCGCGTCGTCCATGTTGTCTTGAAAGAGTTCAACGATGCTGCCGACGGTTTTAAACGGTTCTTCCTGCAGCACGCGCTTGTCCATGACTCCGTTTTTTACAAAGTAATCGACGATCAATTTGACAAAACGGCTTTGTTGGATGTTCAACCGTTCGCTTGATAAAAATTCGGAAAACGCTTCGTTGGCGGCCTGCGGGTCAAGGCCGACGATTTGGCGGACGAGCTTTGTAATCGGCGTGGCGCCGAATTCTCTTTGATAATCTTCCTGTGTGCCAAGCTCATTCCAAAGAATATGCTCCAACGTTTTTACGTCTTGGATGGTCAGCTTTTTATTATTCCGCAGCTTGTAAATGGCCATCTGGTCGCGGTGTTCGTGCAGATAATGTTCCACCTTTTTGCGATAATTTTTTAGATCATTGACAGTAAACATCGGGCCGTTTTCTTTGACTTCCAAAACTTGGTCTTTGAAGTTCGTATAGTAAATTTTTTGCGTTTCTTTTTCAAGGAATTTCACTAAATCACGCAACGCTTCGCGAACGGCTTCCAATTCAAAAATATCGGCTTCGCTCCAAAACTCTTCCGTCTGCACCTTTTCGATGATGTATTTTTGTTCCTGCACTTGCGGGATCGAGCCGAGCTTAGATAACGCCTCTGCGGTGCGAATCACGCTGCGGATCGGTTTTGTGGCATTATTCGTTTGCAGCTTCGCCAGCTCAATCGTATACATCAGCAAATCAAAGCGCTTGGCCAGCTCATCATCGTTGAGCGGAACGATGAGCGGCGCCAGATGTTCTTTGATTTCATTGACATCCATGGCCGTTAAACCGTTCCATGCTTCCCGGTTTTGGAACTTGTGTACGTACTGAATATGTTGGCGCACGCGGAAGTTTTCTTCGTTTAACCGATTGATTTCCGCCAGCAGCTCGTCAATCAATTGATGGCGATAGGCAATATACTCTTCTTCTTGATATTGTAAATGCTGCAGCTCTTTAACGATTTCCAGTTTGGCGGTAAACAAACGCTCCGTTAAGCTTTCTACCGCTTTTCCTTCGATTCCTTTCGGATTTTCGCGGAAAAACGCAAAGTTGCCGCAATAATCAAAAATAAGGAAATGCGTTTTATCTTGCCCGGGTCCGAACAAGTCTTTGCATAAACGGGTGCCGCGCCCGATCATTTGCCAAAATTTCGCCTTCGAGCGTACTTTCTTAAAGAACACAAGGTTGACGACTTCGGGAATATCCACTCCCGTGTCGAGCATATCGACCGATACGGCAATTTGCGGCCATTTGTTGCGGTCGGAAAAATCATCGATTAATGTTTGGTAGTAGTTCACGCTGTAATCAATCACCCGCGCAAAGCCGCCCTTGTATTCGGGAAACAATTGATCAAAGCGCTCCACGATCCGTTCCGCATGGCGATGGTTTTTCGCAAAAATGATCGTTTTGCCGAGTTTGTCTCCACCTTCGACGCGAATTCCTTTTTCCATTACATCTCTCAGCACCGTATCAATCGTATCATCGTTAAACAGCCATTCGTTTAACGCGGAGCTGTCAATATCGTCGCCGACGTCCTCATCAAATGTTTCTTCATATCGTTCTTTTTCTTCATCAGATAACTCATCGTAACGAATGCCTTCTTCGAGAAACTTTAGCGTTGTTTCAATCGTCCGATAATCGACCAAATAGCCGTCTTGAACGGCTTGGTCCAGCTCATATGCATACGTCGGCACACCGTTTTCCAGATCAAACACTTCATACGTATTGCGGTCAATTTCATCTTTCGGTGTGGCGGTGAGCCCGAGCAATATGGCGTCAAAATAGTCAAAAATCGCTCGGTACTTCTTATAAATACTGCGGTGGGACTCATCGACGATGATTAAATCAAAATGCCCGACGGTAAAGAGGCGTTTGCCGTCTTTTCGTTTCGCTTCGTCAATCGCGTTCATCATCGTCGGGTACGTCGAAAACACCATGCGGCTTTCCTCGGGATTGTCTTTGTTGTCAAGCAAATTGCAAAGCGTCAAGTTCGGCAGCAGATGGCTAAAGCTGTTTTTCGCCTGCGTAACTAGCGTTTTGCGGTCGGCTAAAAACAAAATATTTTTCACCCAATTGTGACGGGTAAGAACATCGACAATCGAAATCGCCGTCCGCGTTTTGCCACTCCCCGTTGCCATGACCAGCAGCGCTTTGCGCCGTTTGTTCTCAAGCGCGTCACAGACCGCCAGCACCGCTTCTTTTTGATAATAACGATTCGCGATGTTGTCATTGATTTGCACATGTTTTAGCGGCTTTTTCATCGTCCGGCGGTCAATCAGCAAGCTTAATTCTTCCTTGTTGTAAAAGCCGGAAACCTTCCGCGCCGGATAGGCAAGGTCGTCCCAAAGATACGTTTCAAAACCGTTTGTGTAAAAAATGATCGGACGTTGGCCGTGCATGTTTTCGATACAGTCGGCATATAGTTTGGCTTGTTGCTTTCCTTTGTTCGGGTCAGCGGTTGTCCGTTTCGCTTCCACGACCGCCAGCGGCTTTCCGTTGTCGCCAAACAAGACGTAATCGACATAGCCGACCCCTTCTTGATTCGGCATGCCAACGACGGGATATTCGACCACAACGTCCTTTTGAAATTCCCAGCCCGCTAATTTCAAATCCAAATCAATGTATTTCTTCCTTGTTTCCCATTCGCTCAGTGCATCGACTTGGAAATGGGACTCTTTCGTGTTTTCTTCCCGTTTGGCAGCAAGCAGAGCGCGAAGCTGTTCGTTTTCTTTCATCATCTCTTCCAGACGCTTGTCTTTCGAACTGAGCCGCTCGTATAAATCTTTCAGCTCTTCCGGACGCTCGCGCTTTTCCTCGCCAATTGGCAGCAACGATTCATCAAAATCCGCCGCCGTATAGTCATCTGAATAACAATAATCAATCCAAGAGACGAACTGATGAAGATTGTGGAGAGAAAGAATCGCTTCTTCCCTCGTAATCATCGAGTTCGTATGAACCGCGACATTTCCCAGCTTGACAATGTAACGCAACGGCGGCAGCAACGCTTCATCAATAATGGCCAAAAAACCGGGGTCATGAATCAAGCTCGAAAGACGATCTTGATACGGAACTTTCAGCGCGCCATCAAAGCTGTACACCCACTTCACCGCCAGCTCCAGCGCCCGGCGCGTCAAAATCGCGCACGTCGCCGGACTGACAACCAAACTTTTCTCCGCCTCCAAACACGCATTCGCAAAGCTCTCATAATGAGGTTTGCCGATTAAAAACTGAAAGTTGGATCGCAATCAACGCCCCTCCTTAACCGGTACGAATTCCTTTCCTGTCGGTTAATCGTTGAACAACTCTCCCTTGAATGCGCGTTGCATGAGGGAGTTGAACATGTTCTCTAGTTCCAATAGCCCTCTTTGTAAAATAGCTTTCTTAGCATCTATTAATTTGATCTTTCTCGCAAAATCCTCTTGTAAATTCAATGGAGGAACAGGAATTAATATGTTTCCTAATCCTTCTGTATTTATATTATATTGTCCTGCAGAAGTTGTTGCCTTCTGTATAATTTCATGTCGTCCAAAAACTGAATTCATATATTTAGTAACATACTCGGTATTCAGCTTATCTAAATCAATTCTAGCTCTTATTAAATATGAAGCATACACATATCCTTCTTGTTTTTTTGTTACTGAAGCACATCTTCCTACATAATTAGGGTTCCCATTTGTACGTACAAAAAGAAGATCATTTTCCTGTAATTTTAACTTTAGAAAATCTTTCTCAGGAAGTTCACAATATTTTAAGTCAGATTCATCAATTATTCCATTCACTATATTTGGAATTCTTAAAATAGGATATCCAAATTCACCTGATTTAACCGATGTTCCATATCGAAACTCTTTCACAAGCTCACCGAAAAACATTTTATTCCTGTTAGATGTTAGGTAAGTCCCAAACATCTCCCAAAACAAACTTTGTACTAATTGCTCTAACGCTTCAATTTGGGCTTTTCGTTTATCAATTAACTCTTTAGATTTATTTAGAATTGAGACTACTCGTTCTTGTTGGTTTATAGTAAGCAAAGGAATCTCGATATTTCTAAGGATGCTAATAGAGATATTAGGTTGAGCACCGCCAACTGCTAATGAAATTAGCTTTTCTTTAATACTCGTTAGGTAGTAGTATAAGAATTCTGGAATAATTCTATTATTAGGTTTAAAAGCGGCACAAGCTTGGTTGGTAGCCGCATTTATTGAAAGTATCGAGCAATTCCCTATAGTAGCACCATACATAGCGATGAGCACAGTACCTTTTGGAAATAGTTTAGCTGAGGACTCATTTAGCGCCTGTTGAGTTATATACTCATCTGCATCAACTAAATACATATTCTTTAAATCCCCAGTTTTTACCCAAGGAATATCCCCATTTTCATAGTAAGCTTTATTTTTTCTAGAAGGAGTACCACCAGATGTAATATCAAATAAACTACCTAGTTTTACATATCTAAAAGACATAAAGTTTCACTACCCTCTAATCATTTCTTTCAACTCTTGTAATCCTTGCATAATCTCTTTTTCCAACGTTTCCACTCTTTCCAGTATCACACTCGGCGCTTCATACTCCACTTCCTCATAATCAATCTCTTTATACTTGTTAATCGAAAGGTCATAGCCGTTTTTCCGAATTTCTTCCACCGGCACGAAGAACGATTGGTCTGTTCGTTTTCGGTCTTTTTCCGCTTCACGGTTATGGAAGCGCGCAATGATGTCCGGGATGTCGTTTTCTTCGATTGGGGTGCGTTTGTCGTCCAATGAATAGCCGTCGGCTTTCATGTCGTAAAACCAGACGTGATCGGTTCCGCCGGCGCCTGTTTTCGTGAAAATCATAATGGCTGTCGATACGCCGGCGTACGGTTTAAACACGCCGCTTGGCATCGAAATAATCGCTTCGAGCTTATGGTTTTCGACGATTTCTTTGCGAATCGCTTTATGCGCCGTCGAGCTGCCGAACAATACCCCATCTGGCACGATGCAGGCGCAGCGGCCGCCCGGTTTTAAGATGCGCAAGAATAACGCCAAGAATAATAGCTCCGTTTTCTTTGTTTTGACCACTTTTAATAAATCGCTCGATACCGCTTCATAGTCGAGCGAGCCTTTAAACGGCGGATTGGCTAAGACAAGGGTGTATTTGTCGCGATCTTTGTTTTGTTCCGACAAGGAGTCGCGATATTCGATATTCGGGTTTTCAATGCCATGGAGCATCATGTTCATCGCGCCAATCCGCAGCATCGTGCGGTCCATGTCAAAACCGTAAAACATATGGTTGTGAAAATGTTCTTTTAAACTTTGCACTAAAAATAAGTCGCTGCGATGGTTGCGCAAATATTCGCCGGCGGCGACTAAAAACCCGGCGGACCCGGCGGCCGGGTCGACGATGATGTCTTCCGGCGTCGGTTTTACGAGTTCGACCATCATGTTGATAATATGGCGCGGTGTCCGGAATTGGCCGTTCGTCCCCGCGGTGGCGATTTTCGATAACAAATACTCGTACAAATCGCCTTTTGTATCGCGGTCTTTCATCGGAATGTGGTCAATGCCGTCGACAATTTTGACGAGCAGTTGCGGCGTCGGGATCATGAACATGGCGTCGCCCATATATTTCGCATAGGCGGACTCCCTGTTACCATGCAAGTTTTTGATAAACGGAAACACTTCGTTGGAAACGACCTCATACATATGGGCGGCTTCAAAATGTTTGAATTTGCTCCAACGCAAGTGCTGCTTATCGGGCGGAAAGATGCGTTCCGATTCGATGCCCAGCAAAGCATCTTCCTGTTCGCGCTGCGTTTCGACTTCGTCGAGACCTTTGATGAATAACAAGTATGTAAACTGTTCAATAACCGTCAGCGGGTTCGTAATACCGCCCGTCCAAAATGTTTCCCATATTTTATCGACTTTGTTCTTTAATTCTCCTGTCATCATATAGATGCCCCCTTATTATTTCCAAATTTAATTATACATCGTTTTATCGTTGGTAGAAACTTCGATTTGGCAAGATTTCGTCATTCATGATGGATGGACAACGAAAATTCTCCCCTCGCCTCATCGGTCGTGTGGAAACCCGATGGAACGCCCAAAACGTTTTTGTCGATTCTCTGTTCTGAAAATGAAATAGCAGGAAACAAACCCGTTTCCTGCTTACGTTTCTCGTAACACGATCTGCGCGACACACTCCACATGCGCCGTATGCGGGAACATGTCGACCGGCTGGATGTAGGCGACGCGATAGGCGGCCGCTAGGGTGTCGAGGTCGCGGGCGAGGCTGGACGGGTTGCACGAGACGTAGACGACTTTTTGCGGGCGGACGCGGAGGATCGTTTCGAGCAGCGCCTGGTCGCAGCCGACGCGGGGCGGGTCGACGATGATGACGTCCGGCTTCCAGCCTTCGTTCACCCATTTCGGCAGCCAATATTCCGCTTTGCCGACGACATAGTGCGTGTTCGTGAACCCGTGTTTTTTGGCGTTTTTCTTTGCGTCTGCGATCGCTTCTGGAATCGTATCCATGCCGCGCACTTCGTTGGCGTCGCAGGCGAGCCACAGCCCGATCGTGCCGACGCCGCAATAGGCGTCAACGATCCTCTCTGTTCCGGTGAGAGCGGCTGCTTTTTTCACTTCATCGTACAATTTCACCGTTTGGATCGGATTGAGCTGGAAAAACGCGCGCGCGGAGAGCTCAAATGACAAGTCGCCGAGCGTTTCTTGAATGTATTCGTCGCCGGCGAGCACTTCCGTCTCATCGCCGAAAATGAGCGATGTTTTTTCGCCGTTGATATTTTGCACGATCGATTTGACTTCGGGGAGACGGCGGCGAATTTCGTCAATGAGCAGCTCTTGGCGCGGAATGTCTTTCGTCGCCGTGACGAGAACGACTTGGATGTCGCCGGTATGAAAGCCGACGCGGGCGACGATCGTCCGCACGACGCCGGTTCTTGTCCGCTCGTTGTAAATCGGGATGCGCAAGTCTTGCAAAATCGTTTTGATGATGTTCGTCACGCGCGTCGTTTGCGGGTGTTGGACGCGGCATTCCGACAAGTCGATGAGCCGATGGGAGTTGAGGCCGTACAGCCCGGCGAGCACCTTCCCTTCTTTCATCCCGACTTGGAACTGGCTTTTGTTTCGGTAATGCCACGGGTCATCCATGCCGATTGTCGGACGGATGTCAAGTTTGTCAACATCGAGGCGGCGGGCGTGGCGGCGCAGCGCCTGGATGACAATGTCGCGCTTCGCCTCCAGCTGCGCTTCGTACGCCAAGTGCTGGAGCTGGCAGCCGCCGCACTGGTCATAGAGCGGGCATGGCGGCTTGATGCGGTTTGGCGAGCGCTTGCGGATGCGCTTGATGTTCGCCTCGGCATAGGTAGGGTGGATGTCGGTCGCCTCGACGATCACTTCCTCGCCCGGCAAGGCACCGGGGACGAAGACGACTTGTTTTTGAAAATAGCCGACCCCTTCGCCGTTAATGCCGATTCGCTGAATCGTCAGCGGAAATTGGTCTCCCTTTCGAATCTTCACCTTCGTTTGTCGCTTTGCCATATCGGTCCCTCTCATTCAATGCTTCTCCATAAATAAAGCGCCGCGTAGCTCGCATACGGCTTCCACCGCTCGCCGAGCGCCGCCAGCTCGTGGGCGGTCGGCCGCTTCGGCAGCTGAAAAAGTTGTTCCACCGCCCGCTGCAAGCCAATATCCGCCGGCGGGAAGACGTTCGGGCGGCCGAGTCCGAACAGGAGGAAATTTTGCACGGTCCATGGCCCGATGCCGCGGACGGCGGTCAGCCGTTCCATCACTTCGCCGTCCTCCATCTGCCTGAGTTCATCAAGCCGCAGCTTCCCCTCGGCAATGAGGCGCGACACATCGACGATATATTCCGCTTTCCGTCCGCTCAGCTGCAAGGCGCGCAAGTCCTCGTACGAGCGGGCGGCGATCTCTTCCGGGCGCGGGTAAAACCAAACGCCGTCCCGCTCCTCGCCGAACGTTTTCACAAACCGCTCTGTGAGCCGATAGCCGACTTTGAGATGAAGCTGTTGGTGGATCAAACATTTGACGAGGCAAAAATACAAATCAAAATCAAGCACCAACGGCAGCCCTTCATAACGGGCAAATAGCGGCGCCAGCTCGGTCGCCTGAAAATGGCCGTGCACCGAAGCGAGCGGCGTCCGCCATTGAAACAGATCGGAAATCCGTTCAATGATCTCCTGTTGCCGCTCGGGATGTGGCCCCGACACGATCAAGCGCGGGGCGTCTTTCGTACCGATGCTTTCCACCGCGACGGGCACCTTTACGTCATCGAGATGAAGCGGAACGGTGACGCGCTGCCGCTCTAGATCAACCGCCAGCAGCGGATCGAGCGCCAATCGCTCCAACGCATGGGCAAAATCGTACGGCGCGGGCACGGTAATCGTTTGTTTCCACATCGTTCTCACCTTTCTCGTTCGTCCGTGCCCTTATTATAACGAAAAACGCCCCGCCAAACCAACGAATCGGACAAGCAGCCGATCCGTTTCTGGTGGCGAGGCGGGGAATAGCCTAGCGGCGCACCCTGTTGTTTTGACCATCCGCAACGCGACGACGACGGACACAGGGACAGAAGCTGTCGGCACTGACTTCTGCACCGAAAAGCGCTCACTTCCATGAGCAGACAGGCCGCGCTGAAGGCGTTACGGACGAAACAGCCACGGATGGAGGCCCATCTTTTTCGCCATCAACTCATCTAAGCTGGCAAACGTATACCCTTGTTTGCGCAAGTCGTCGATCACCTTCGGCAGCGCGTCGGCGTTGTCTTTTGAGACCGAGTGCAAAAGCAAAATCGCCCCGGGATGGATTTGCTTCATGATTTGATCGTACGCGTATTGCCAGCCGCGCTGGCGGTCGGTCTGCCAGTCGACGAACGCCAGCGACCAAAAGACGTGGTAATAGCCGAGCTCGCGGGCGAGCGCCAACGTCCGTTCACTGAAAATGCCGCGCGGCGGGCGAAGGTACGCCATCCCTTTTTGCCCGGTCAATTTCTCGGTCTTTTCTTTTACTTTTTCCAGCTCTTCACGGAACCGCTCTTCGCTTGCCGTTGTCAAATCGGGGTGGTGCCATGAATGATTGCCGATGATGTGCCCCTCGGCGGCCATTCGTTTCACCAACTCAGGGGCGGTTTGCAAGTAATGGCCGGTGACAAAAAAGGCAGCCGGCACGTTCTTTTCTTTTAACACGTCTAAAATTTGCGCCGTATAGCCGTTTTCATAGCCGTTGTCAAACGTCAAATAAATCGTTTTTTCGCTCGTATCGCCTAAATAAAAGGCATCGTATTTGGCGAGCAGTTCGTCAAGCTCTTTTCCCGCCGATGGGGGCTGATGGTTTTCGCTCCGCTTGAATCCCCAATGGATCGGGGCATGGCTTGCCGCGAACGCGGGGGCGGGGATCAACGTGAACAGCAACAAAAGAGAAAGAAGCCATTTCATGCGCACAATGCCTCCTTGGCTGCGATCGTTTCCTTTTTCTTATTGTTTTCCCGCCTCCGCGCTTTACGCGCGCCATTTTTTGCAAAAAAAGCCCCAAACGCGCCTGCGGCACACGCGTTTGGGGCCAGGTGAGCTGAGCGACCAGCCGTTCGTTTGAAATCGCTTCTTTCTTTTTATTTGAACACCGGTTCTTTGAATTGAGCGAGCTTTTCAAGTGACGATTTTTCCACATCTTCATGCAAGCTGTTGCCGTGCGAATCCATCGTGACGACGGCGGTGAAGTTTTCGACGCGCAAATGCCACATCGCTTCCGGGATGCCGAATTCCAGCAAATCGACGCCTTCTACGGATTTGATGCAATCGGCGTAATATTGCGCGGCGCCGCCGATGGCGTTCAAATACACGCCGCCGTGTTCTTTTAAGGCTTGCAGCGTTTTCGCGCCCATGCCGCCTTTGCCGATGACGGCGCGGACGCCGAATTTTTTCATGATGTCGCCTTGGTATGGCTCTTCGCGGATGCTCGTCGTCGGGCCGGCGGCTTTGACGTGCCAGCGGCCTTCCTCATCTTTTAACATGACCGGGCCGCAATGGTAAATGATTTGCCCGTTCAAGTCGACCGGCGCGTCATGGTCCATCAAATATTTATGAATAGCGTCGCGGCCGGTGTAAATCATGCCGCTGATGCGGACGACATCGCCGACGCGAAGCTGGCGCACTTGTTCTTCCGACAGCGGCGGAACGAGGTCGATGACGCGTGTGTCGCCTTGTTCAAGCGCCGCGGCGGCTTCCACTTTTTCCAGCTCCTTAGTTAAATCGACGTCTTCGCCGTCTTGGTACAGCCATTCAACGATTTCGCCGGTTTGCGGGTCGATTTTCACGCCCATGCGGCGGAACGCCCAGCAATTGTAAGCGACGGAAACGAAGAAGCTTGCCGGGATGCGGTGCATGACACCGATTTTACAGCCCAGCAGCGTCGATTCGCCGCCAAAGCCCATCGTGCCGATGCCGAGCTTGTTGGCGTTTTCCATAATGTATTCTTCGAGTTGGCGCAGTTCTTCGATCGGATTGACGTCATCGACCGGGCGGAACAGCTGCTCTTTGGCGAGCTCATAGCCCGATGAGCGGTCGCCGCCGATGCCAACGCCGATGAAGCCGGCGCTGCACCCTTGCCCTTGCGCTTGGTACACCGCATGCAAAATGCATTTGCGAATGCCGTCAAGGTCGCGGCCGGCGCGGCCGAGCCCTTCGAGTTCACACGGCAGGCTGTATTGAATGTTTTTGTTTTCACAGCCGCCGCCTTTTAAAATCAAACGGACGTCAATGTAATCGTTTTCCCATTGTTCAAATTTGATGACCGGCACGCCTTCTCCCAAGTTGTCGCCGCTGTTTTTGCCGGTAAGCGAGTCGACCGAGTTCGGACGCAGCTTGCCGTTTTTCGTCGCTTCAACAATGGCGGCGCGGATCGCTTTTTTCATTTCGATTTGATTCACGCCGACCGGCACTTTGATTTTAAACGTCGGCAAGCCGGTGTCCTGACAGATCGGCGACACGTTTTCGTCCGCCATTTGAATGTTCTCAACGATCGTATCGAGCGCCATCGCCGCCCGAGTGCCGGCGTTTTCGCGCACTTTCGCCCGAGCGATCGCTCGGCGAACGTCCTTCGGCAGCTTCGTTGACGTCTCCACGATCAAGTCATACATGCTTTGCTGGAATTTTTCCATGTCGGTTCCACGCCCTTTCCCTTTGGATCGCCCTATCGGCAGTTGTCTCATCTCCTTCTATTATACTGCTTTTTCTCGGTTATGGAAAAAATCTTTCTTTTCTGTCTCATCAGCTCCACGCCCGCCTCATAGGAATGGGATAGAGGTTCGGTAAAACGATTGACAAGCGGAGTGACTGTTGCCGATAATGAACGTTGAGACTTTGAATGGAAAGAGGAGAAAGACATGCGTGCATCGACCATGCCAGCGATTACACCGATGTATGACCCGTGGGAGGCGTATGTCGATATTGAAGAATACGGACAACTTGAACTGACGAACATCGAGTTCACGACCACGACGCTTTGCAATATGCGCTGTGAGCATTGCGCCGTTGGCTATACGCTGTCGGCAAAAGACCCCGAGGCGCTGCCGCTTGATTTGTTGCTCCGCCGCTTGGAAGAAATCCCGCATTTGCGATCATTAAGCATCACCGGCGGCGAGCCGATGCTGTCATTAAAATCCGTCGACCAATACGTCGTTCCCCTTCTCCGCTATGCGCACGAGCGCGGGGTGCGGACGCAGCTGAATTCAAATTTGACCCTTGACTTGGCGCGCTATGAACGAATCATTCCGTATTTGGATGTGCTGCACATCTCCCATAACTGGGGAACGATCGATGACTTTATCGACGGCGGATTCGCCATGATGGAGCGGAAGCCGACGCGCGCCCAGCGCGAAAAGTATTTTCAGCGCATGCTCGACAACGCGAAAGCATTGGCGAAAGCGGGGGTCTTAGTGTCGGCGGAAACGATGCTCAACAAGCGGACGGTTCGCCATTTGGAAACGATCCACCGCCAAGTGGTCGAGGAAATGGGCTGCCGGCGGCATGAAATCCACCCGATGTATCCGAGCGATTTTGCCAGTGCACTTGAGACGTTGAGCTTGGACGAATTGCGCGAAGCGATCCACCATTTGCTTGACATTCGCAACGAGGACGTCTGGATGCTGTTTGGCACGCTGCCGTTTTACCCGTGCAGCGACAACGAAGAAGATGTGGCCCTATTGAAGCGGCTGTACGAAAGCAAAAACGTCACCGTGCGCAACGATCCGGACGGCCGCTCGCGGCTCAATGTCAACATTTTCACCGGCGATGTCATCGTCACCGATTTCGGCGATGAACCGCCGCTTGGCAACATCATCCGCGATTCGCTGCCTGACGTGTATGACCAATGGCGCCGCTCGAAACTGGCCAATGAGCTGCTTTGCCATTGTCCGGCGGCGCGCTGCCTCGGGCCGAACGTTCTTGTGAAGCAGACGTATTATCGCGACATCGATTTTACGAAGCGATCCGCGCGAGTGGCCCGATAAGCGGTATGACTAGCAAATGGAAAAGGTGCCCGTCTTTTGGGCACCTTTTACCTCGGTTGCTCGCTGACAACGTAAGACATATACAGCCGGTCCTGCACCGGGATCCACGCCCCGACTCCTCTTGTCGTGACGTTTTTGACGACAATGTTCTTTTTGTTTCCGCGCAAAACGACATACACTTCGCCGTAAGTCACTTTTCCTTTTTCATTGACCGCTGGAACATAGGCGTACAAATACCCCATCTTTTTCGCCGGCACTTGGTACGGCTGGTCTTTTTTCGTGCCAAGGCCGACGACCGTGCTGAACGCAAGCGGCAAATTCGTTTTTTCCATCGCTTTGTTCAGCATCATCCGCTTGACAGCATCCTCATTCGGCACTTTGGATGTCAACCCGCCGCGGACGTGTTTTTGCATTTCTTGTTTATAATACAATTTTTGTGCGGCATCGCCGCCGCGATTATCGAGGAAATTCGTGTTGACTTTTTGGTATTCCCAATTCGTTGATGTCTCCAGCGACTGGTAATTGAGCGGCCATTGACCTAAATAAATCGTCGCTCGATAGCCGATGGCCCATGGCGTGTCCGTCGCCGACGATTCGTTTAAAAGATGAATCAATTCAGGATTTTCGATTTTCACGTTGGCCGATTTCAACAGCTGTTTCGCAAACGAGCTTGGCTCTAAATGCGGCAAGTCTTGCGTTGGATTTGGGTACGTATTTTCTTTCGATATATCGATCACCGCGGTGGGCGCCGGTTTGCCGGAGGACGCCAACGTCGGCGCTGCGGCCGCATATAGAAGCAGCGCGCTCACGAGCAACGAAACGGACCATTTTTTCATCCCGCATGTTCACTCCTTTCGCTCCTAGGTATTCATGGTTAGTTTCTTTCAAAACCTGCTCTTTATCCGCGGCGATGAAAATTTTGTCCTGCTTCGGCGTTTCGTTTTCTTCGTCTGTCCAAACCACTAGGAGGCCGTTTTTAACGGAAGCCCCGTCACAGCAAGTAAAAGCCGATTCCCATAATCGTATACGCCGCCAGCAGCGTCGCCCCTTCAAACCAATTTGTATCCCCGTCATTGGAAAGGACGATGATGAGCAGCACGGAAGCGGCCATCGCGACCAGCTCAGGAAGCGAAAAGACGAGCGGCATTTTTTCCGGAAACAGAAGCGAAACGAGCACAAGTACCGGCGCGACGAACATGGCGATTTGCAATGTCGAGCCGATAGCGATTTCGACGGCGACGTTCATTTTGTTTTTATACGCCATAATGACGGCCGAAGCGTGCTCGGCCGCATTGCCGACAATGGCGACGATGATGATCCCGATAAACAGTTCGCTCCAGCCGAACGATTCGGCGACCGTTTCAAACGTATGGACAAGCCGTTCCGATAAGTAAGCCACCGCCACCGTGGCCAGCGCCAAAATGGTCGTCGCTTTTCCTTTTCCCCATTCCGGCTCTTCGTGTTCTTCCGTTTTATCGGATTGATGCTGATAAACGCCGCGGTGAGTGACAAGCCGAAAATACAGGGCCGCGATATAAAGCAAAATCATGATGATGGCGATGCCGACGCTGAGCGCCAGCTGCTCTCCGCGGTCCATCTGCATCGTAAACACCTCAGGGATGACAAAGGCGACAAAAATGGCAAACGTCAACAACCCCGCGTTATGGCGGGCATCATAAATGTTAAATCCTTGCCGTTTGTATTTGAGCCCACCTACAAAAAATGACAGCCCGGCAACGAGCAATAAGTTGCCAAGCACCGAACCGGTCAAGGAAGCGAGCACAACGTCAACGAGCCCAGCCTTCAAGGCAAAAATGGAAATAATCAGCTCGACGGCGTTCCCGAATGTCGCATTCAACAACCCGCCGATGCGCGGCCCGGCGACAATCGCCAAACTTTCCGTCGCCCGCCCCATATAGCTGGCGAGCGCAATGATCGTCAAACAGTATAGCCCAAACAGCAAAACGGTCGGCCAGTGAAGAAGTCCGCCGATGACGGACACCGGCACGCCGATCCATGTCAGCCAAGCGAATACTTTGTTCATTTTCGCTTCTTCCACCTTTCCATTCATTTTCGTTGCACAATCCGGCATTCGCCTGTACGATGAAGAGTGGCGCATCTACTACGATGAAGAGTGGCGCATCTACACCGAAACATTTGAAGGGCAGCGTGATCGGCCGCGGGGGAACCTTACCGCTTGGTAACGGGATTTTTGCGGAGGGCCCACGGGCGACGCTTTGCCCTCTGCCCAGGGGATGAAAGCGACCGCTTGCCGACGAGATTTCCACAGAAAATTCGACGGGTAGCGTTTTCCCTCCATCCAGGGCTGAACATCACGCGCCAGTGCGGCCTTTTCACGGAAAAGATCCATGGGCGGTGATCGGCCCTCCACCCAGACATGAAAATCTCGCGACAGTTCGGCATTTTCACGGAAAACAGGCATACCGCTGCCTTACCTCTGTCGTTCGGCAGCGGCAACGCGAACAATCCACAGAAACGGGGGCTTGCCAATGCGTTTCGCTGTTTTAACCGGAATCGTCGCCATTTCAGGCTTGTCTCAAGGAATGCTGCTTCCATTGTTGGCTCTTTTGCTTGATAAACAGGGGATTTCTTCTTCGGTGAACGGAGGGCATGCGGCCGCGCTGTATGCCGGTGTATTGCTCATTTCCCCTTTTTTGGAGCAGCCCTTGGGCAAATATGGGTACAAGCCCATGATTCTCCTTGGCAGTTCTATTGTAATATGTTCGCTTACCCTTTTTCCACTGTTCCCTTCCTTTTTCATTTGGTTTGTTCTGCGCTTTCTCATTGGGGTGGGCGATCATATGCTTCATTTTGCGACTCAAACGTGGATCACTGACTTTTCGCCGCCGGAGAAGCGCGGACGACGGCTGTCGCTGTACGGTTTAGCGTTTGGCCTTGGCTTTACCGTCGGGCCGCTGCTCGCTTCGCTCGCTTCGGTCAACGAAGCGTTGCCGTTTTTCATCGGCGCTCTGCTCAGTCTGATCGGCTGGGTGGCCGTGTTTTCGCTGCCGAATGAAAAACCGCGGCCGCTGGAACGAACGTCCACGGCGGCCGGGCGGTGGCTAGGGGCGTGGAAGGGGGCATGGCCCGCGCTCTTGTTGCCGTTTGCTTACGGCTTTTTGGAAGCAGCCATTCACTCGGTGTTCCCGCTGTACGCCTTGGATCAGCGATTGAGCACAGAACAAATCGCGTTTTTATTGCCTTGCTTCTCATTGGGAGGCATCCTGTTTCAGCTGCCGCTTGGAGCTTTGAGCGACTGGCTCGGGCGCCGCATTACCATCACTGGGGCGCTGTTGGCGGGCGCCGGCTGTTTTTTGGCGGCGTTTGCTGCCGGTCCTTCTCCCGTCAGCCTAGCGATCTGCTTATTTGCCGCCGGGATGTTTACAGGGTCGCTGTTCTCGCTCGGCATCGCCTACATGACCGATCTGCTGCCAAAAGCGCTCCTCCCGGCTGGGAATTTGTTGTGCGGAATGTTGTACAGCCTCGGTAGCATGATCGGCCCGCCGCTTTCCGGCAGCGCTGTCGATGTTGCAGCGGACGCCTTTTTCCTAGCGGTCAGCGCCGTTCTCCTGCTCCCGGTTCTCGGCCTTGTGAAGCGACGAAAGCAGGAAAAAACGGCCTAACCGCTTCCTTTCATTTTCTGTTTTTTTAAAAAAATCATTGACCGTTTTCTCTTTTCTGTTATATAATAAAAACAAGATAATCATGATGTGTTTTAAAACAGTATATGAAAGGATGTGGCGATGATGAGCCGGACAGAACGGAAAAACATGATCGAATTTATTGAAAAAGTGCGGGGCTTGTCGCGAGAACAACTTGCTTGCATGACCGACGCCGAGATTGAATACCTTTATGAACGCTCGTATCATCATCACGAAGAAATTGTGGAGTAATAGCGATCGCTCGAATGGGCACAAAACGGAGCCGACCCAAAACAGACACGTTTTGGGTCGGCTTGATGTTCAATGGTAACCGTTTTGGCCGTTGGCACTCCCGCTCGTTTTATGCTTCGGCCGATTTTTCCCTTTTTGCTTCGTTCCCCCGTCTTTTTTCGTATGCTTCGCCATCGTCATCCCCCCTGTATGAAAATCCCCACACCATTACATTGTCCGGTCGGCACTCGTTTTATACACGTTTAACGGACCCGCTTTCTCCCTTCCCGTTCGCAATCGAACAGAGCGTTCAGCTCTCCTCCCAAGATCAAGATCATGCCAGACAAATAAAACCACACCATCAGCACGATCATCCCGCCAAGGCTGCCATACATCGCCGTATAATTGGCGAAGTTGTTGACGTAATAGGAAAACGCCGACGAGGTGGCAATCCAGCCGGCCGTGGCAAACACGGCGCCGCGCACCACATTGACACAGCGCAGCCGCTTATTCGGGGCAAAATAGTAAAGCGCAGTAAACACCGCAAACAAGAGCAGGGAGCTCGTCACCCATCGCAATGTGTTCCAAACATCCAAAAACGGCCGTGACAACCCGAGCGCCGAAAACAAAAACAGCCCGATCATCCTTCCAAAAACGGGAAGCACGAGAGCGACGATAATGACAGCGATCATGCCGAGCGTCAATACGATCGACAACCCCCTTACTACCCAAAACGGCCGATCTTCTTGCACGTCGTAAGCGCGGTTGAACGCCCGCATAATCGCGCTCATCCCATTCGAAGCAGACCAAACAGCGGCAATGATGCTAAACGACAGCAAGCCACCGTTTTGTTCATCCATGAGGCGATGAACGTTCGTCTCGATGAGACGAAGCGCCTCTTTCGGGGCGTATTGCCGCACGAGCGCGAGCACATCCTCATGCGGAATCGGCAAATAGGCTAACAGCGTCATTAAAAACAGCAAAAACGGAAACAACGACAGGAGAAAATAATACGCCAGCTCCGCCGATAGTCTTGGGATTTCATCTTCCTGAAAACGCCGGGCCAACTCGCGGATGAATGTCGCATTCACCAACATCGGCCGTCCTCCCTTCCCTTGCTTTTCGAACGACTGCATCGTTGACCGCTTTTTTCATCAGCGCCGTGAAAGAGAGCTCCCGCGCCAGGCGAAGCGGAAGCGGCTCAATGCTCCTCCGTCAGCCGATGATCGCGCATGATCGTTTCCAGTAAATGCTCGCATCCCGCTCGGATCAGGCGATACACTTCGGCAAAATTGCCCGTATAGTACGGGTCTGGCACGTCGTCCGTTTCCCGTTCCGGCACGAAATCGAGCAGCCGAGCGATCACCGCTCTCGACCGGGGGCCGGCCAACCGCCGCAAATCGTTCAAATTGGTGGCATCCATGGCGATGATATAATCGAACTCCTCCAAGTCGCGGCGGGCGACTTGCCGGGCGCGGATGCCGGAATAATCGATCTTGTTCTCGCTTAAAATTCGCCGCGTTCCCGCATGCGGTGGTTCTCCCACATGCCAGCTGCCCGTTCCCGCCGAATCAACGGTGATGACATGCTCTAGTCCCCGCTCTTTCACCAAATGGCGAAAAACAGCTTCCGCCATCGGCGAACGGCAGATGTTTCCAAGACAAACGAACAGCACTTTCACCATCCGAAACGGCCTCCCTTTCGCCATCGTGATGAACATCGTTTCATTCGGTATTGTTTCTTTTTTCTCGCCGGCCTAGCCTCTCTTTCACCGCACAGGCCCACCTCTCCATTTTACCATACCGTCTGTTTCTCGGCTGGGCAACAGACGATCTTCTCTCCCGCTTTTCAGCGCCGGTGTGGTACAATACATGATAACCGTTATGAAAGGAGCGCGAATCATGGACTTATCCAAACCGTCGGCGGAAAACGTCGAATACATGATTGACCAATTGAAACAAAAATTAAAAATGCTCAATTGGGAAGCGATGAAGCCATCACATTTTTCCGAGGAATGGTACGATGAATTGAAAGAGATTTTCGAGATGGTGATGAAACGCGAGGCGTTCAGTCCGAGTGAAATGCAAGCCATTGTGGAAGAACTCGGGAATCTGCGCAAAAAGTAAAGGCTTGCCGGTCGTAAGGACGCGCGGTTTTGAAGGGCGGAAAACGGGGCGTCTTTCCGCCGAACCGCGGGGTTCGCTGACATGACGCACCGGCCAGCCATGATCCAAAGGCGCTTGCCCGCCACGATAAACATAATTCCCATCGAAAAACTAGGATTGACATCGGCGGCAATTGTGCTAAAATTTTAATCAATTCCATCATTGCATACGCTTATCAAGAGCGAGGGAGGGACTGGCCCGATGAACTCCGGCAACCTGCTCTGGCTAGCAAGGTGCCAATTCCAGCAAAATGGGTTCCATTTTGAAAGATAAGGCGGCGCTAATTCTTCCGCTCTTTCCACAATCAAAATGGGAAGGGCATTTTTGTCGCCGAGCTGCCGCTTGCTGAGTAAATATCCAACTAATCACGTTGATTTTCTTTGGTTTTATAAGGAGGGAAAAACGATGCTCACGTACGATCAGTGGGAAACGGCAGAAAAACCGTCTTTTCCGTCTGACAATGAAACAAAAGGAGCGCTTGACGTTCTCGCTTGGGCGTACCGCGAGTACGGTGATGAAATGGTGTACGCCTGTAGCTTTGGCATCGAAGGCATCGTGCTGATCGATCTGATTTCCCAAGTGAAACCGGATGCGGAAATCGTCTTTCTCGACACGGGCCTGCATTTTCAAGAAACGTATGACACGATCGAAAAAGTGAAAGAAAAATATCCTTCGCTCCGCATCGTGATGAAACGCCCGTCACTGACGTTGGAACAACAAGCCGCCCAGTTTGGCGATGAACTATGGAAGCGCGATCCGAACAAATGTTGCGAGCTGCGCAAAGTCATTCCGCTGCGTGAAGCGCTGACCGGGGTGACCGCCTGGATTTCCGGCTTGCGCCGCGAACAATCGCCGACGCGGCGCCATGTCGAATACATCAATAAGGATGACAAATTCCGTTCGGTCAAAGTCTGTCCGCTCATTCATTGGACATGGAAAGACGTATGGAACTACGTGTATAAGCACGATCTTCCGTACAACGTGCTTCATGACCGCGGCTACCCGAGCATCGGCTGCGCTCCGTGTACAGCGCCGGCAGTCGATCCGAACGATTTGCGCTCCGGGCGCTGGGCCGGCCAAGGGAAGACCGAGTGCGGGCTCCATCTCACATAGGAGGAACCCATCGTATGCTCCTTGCGATTGCGTTTCTCATTTCCTTTTTCTTCGCCATGAACATGGCGGCATGTAAGCGATTTTTCAGTCTATCAATCTAGGAGGTTATGAACATGAGCGTAAGCATCCCGCATGGCGGCACATTAATCAATCGTTGGAATCCCGATTATCCGCTTGACGAAGCATCCAAAACGATCGAACTGTCGAAAGCGGAATTAAGCGATTTGGAATTGATCGGCACGGGGGCGTACAGCCCGCTCACCGGCTTTTTAACGAAAGCGGACTACGACGCGGTTGTGGATACGATGCGCCTCGCTGACGGCACCGTCTGGAGCATTCCGATCACGCTCGCGGTGACGGAGGAGAAAGCGAAAGAACTTGCCGTCGGCGATAAAGCGAAGCTCGTTTATAACGGCGACGTGTACGGCGTCATCGAAATCGCTGATATGTACCGCCCGGACAAAACAAAAGAAGCCACGTTCGTTTACAAAACGGATGAACTCGCCCACCCTGGCGTGCGCAAACTGTTTGAAAAACCGGATGTGTACGTCGGCGGGGAAGTCACGCTTGTCAAACGGACCGATAAAGGACCGTTCGCCGCGTTTTATTTCGATCCGGCCGAAACGCGGAAGCGGTTTGCCGAACTCGGCTGGAACACCGTTGTCGGCTTCCAAACGCGCAACCCGGTTCACCGCGCTCACGAATACATTCAAAAATGCGCGCTTGAGATCGTCGACGGCTTGTTTTTAAACCCGCTCGTCGGTGAAACGAAAGCAGATGACATTCCGGCTGACATCCGGATGGAAAGCTACCAAGTGCTGCTGGAAAACTATTATCCGAAAGACCGCGTCTTCCTTGGCGTCTTCCAAGCGGCCATGCGCTATGCCGGACCGCGCGAGGCCATTTTCCATGCCATGGTGCGCAAAAACTTCGGCTGCACGCACTTCATCGTCGGCCGCGACCACGCCGGTGTCGGCAATTACTACGGCACGTATGACGCACAAAAAATCTTCTCGAACTTTACGGCCGAAGAGCTCGGGATCACGCCGCTCTTTTTCGAACATAGCTTTTATTGCACGAAATGCGAAGGCATGGCGTCAACGAAAACGTGCCCGCATGATGCTGAGCATCATGTCGTTCTTTCCGGCACGAAAGTTCGTGAAATGCTTCGCAACGGCCAAGTGCCGCCAAGCACGTTCAGCCGCCCGGAAGTCGCCGCCGTCTTGATCAAAGGATTGCAACAGCGCGAAGCGGTCACCCCGTCAACGCGGTAAAGGAGGAGCGTCATGAGCACGAACATCGTTTGGCATCAAACATCGGTCACGAAACAAGACCGGCGCGAGCGCAACAGCCATCATAGCGCCATCCTTTGGTTCACCGGGCTGTCCGGCTCCGGCAAATCAACGGTGGCGAACGCCGTTTCCAGACGGCTGTTTGAGCTCGGCATTCAAAACTACGTATTAGACGGTGACAACATCCGCCACGGGCTCAACAAAGACCTCGGCTTTTCCGCCGCCGACCGGACGGAAAACATCCGCCGCATCGGTGAAGTGGCCAAACTGTTTGTCGACAGCGGCCAGTTTGTTCTAACCGCCTTTATTTCCCCGTTTGCCGAAGACCGGGCGCTCGTCCGCCGTCTCGTCGACGAGGACGAGTTTATCGAAATTTATGTTAGCTGTCCGCTTGAAGAATGTGAAAAACGCGACCCAAAAGGGCTGTACGAAAAAGCGCGCCGCGGGGAAATTCGCGAATTTACCGGCATCGACTCGCCGTACGAAGCGCCGACAGCGCCGGAGCTGACGATCGAAACCGACCGCTATTCGGTCGAAGAATGCGTCGAGCAAGTGCTCGCTTATTTGCGCGAACGGAGAATGATCCCGGCAGCGAAGGCGGACTGATTGTTCCTCCTTTGCTCAAAAGAACGGAAGAACATTTGCCAAAGTCGTTTGCGCACAAAAGCAAACGATGTACAATAAAAAGCACAGCTAGGCATTCACGCCGCGCTCCGGCGGTTGGCTGAATCATGCACGAAGGGGCGGAAACAACGATGGGAAAAGTCTACCTTGTCGGCGCCGGCCCTGGCGATCCGGAACTGATCACCGTCAAAGGACTAACATGCATTCAACGGGCGGATGTCATTTTGTACGACCGTCTCATTAACGAAGAGTTGTTGTCATACGCCAAGCCGGACGCTGAATTGATCTTTTGCGGGAAGCTGCCCGGCTGCCACGCCATGCAGCAGGAAACGATCAACCGCGCGCTCGTCCTGCATGCCAAAAAGGGGAAAACTGTCGTCCGCTTAAAAGGCGGCGATCCATTCGTGTTCGGGCGCGGCGGCGAAGAGGCGGAAGCGCTCGTCAAGCATGGGATTGAGTTTGAGATCGTTCCCGGTGTCACCTCTGCCATCGCCGCAGCGGCGTATGCCGGCATCCCGGTCACCCATCGCGAGTTCAGCTCAAGCGTCGCCTTTGTCACCGGGCACCGGCGCGAAGGAAGCGGCGACGAAATTCAATGGGAAAGCTTAGCCAAAGGCATCGACACCATTGCCATTTATATGGGGATTCAGCGCTTATCCTCCATCTGCGGCCAACTGATGAAATATGGGAAGTCGCCCGAAACACCGGCGGCGGTCATCGAATGGGGAACGACCTCCGCCCAACGCACGGTCACTGGCACGTTAGCGACGATCGCCGAAATCGCCGCCAACGAGCAAATGCGAAATCCGAGCATGGTCATCATCGGGGAGGTCGTGCGGCTGCGCGCGAACATTCAATGGTATGAGCGGCTGTTGTGGTCCTCTGCGGCCGCTGGCGCCACATCGTGAGGCGGTTCGCCATGGAAGCTGTTTTATACGTCAGCCACGGCAGCCGCGTCGCTGCCGCGCGCTTGGAAGCGACCCGTTTCTTCGAGCAATGCAAGGCAGCCGTCGACATCCCGATTCAAGAACTTTGCTTTATCGAACTGGCGGAACCGGATATCATCACCGGGGTTGACCGTTGCGTCGCCCAAGGAGCGACGCGCATCATTGTCATTCCGCTTTTGCTCCTATCGGCCGGACACGCCAAACGCGACATTCCGGCGGCGCTCGAGCTGGCGAAACAGCGCCATCCAGCAGTCGAAATCGTCTGCGGTTCCCCGTTTGGCGTTCATGATGCGATGATTGACATCATCATTGACCGCATCAGTGAATGCGCGTCTTCCCTCGATGGCGAATCGATGATTTTGCTCATCGGCCGCGGCAGCAGCGATCCCGATACGAAGCGCGACATCACCGCCATCGCCCGGCGTTTGCAAGAAAAAACACACGTCCCGCACGTTAGCGTCTGCTTTCTTGCCGCTATCGGCCCGACGCTTGACGAAGGGCTTGAGCAGGCGAACGCCTCACCTTGCCGGCGCGTGTTTGTCGTTCCATATTTATTGTTCACCGGGGTCTTAATGAAAACGATCGAACGGAAGCTGCGCGGGTTCCCTACTTCTGACAAACAATGGCATTTGTGTCCTTACTTAGGCTACCATCCGCGGCTAGTGACGCTCATTCGGCAACAAGTAGCGTCGCTGGCGCTGGCGAAAAAAGGAGCTTGACCGTCCAAGCTCCTTTTTTGTATGTACATTCATTCCCGTCTATTATATGATGAAAGCGGGACCGCAAAGAGCAGCGGCAACCATTGGCTGAACGCTCCGCACAGACCATTCCGTTAGGCACTGAAGCAACGTTCATAGCTGTCTGCCTTTGACCCGCGTCAAAGATAGGAAAATCGCCGGAGCGTGAGGCAACTAAGGAGGTGGCGATATGAAACGGGTGCATGTCATTGCCGAAGGACGCGTGCAAGGGGTCGGTTTTCGCTATTTCGTCCAGCACGAGGCGTTGAAGCGGCAGCTGACCGGCTGGGTGAAAAACAATGATGACGGAACAGTGGAAATGGAAGTGCAAGGGAACGAAAGCGCTCTTCAACTCTTTTTGGAAACGATTGAAGCGGGAACGATGTTTGCCAAAGTGACACGCCTGCACATCGAGCCGCGCGATGTTCGGCCTGATGAAAAACCGTTCCGCATTATGTACGGGAGCGGGTGCTGACCGCTCGGCCAATGAAATACCGCCTCTAGGAGGTCGGTGAAAAACCGCTGTCACACCCATTGGAGGCATTTTCATTCAGAAAAGAAAGCTGATTCTGTGAGGTTTCTCTCATTGAGAAACGGGCGGAACTCAGCAGTATTTTGCACGAAATCACCGGCCTTCTAGGAGGCCGATGATTTAAGGGAGCAGGTCGCTTACCAACCTCGTTTCTCAAATAGAAAAGCTCTGTCGCATCAGGATCATCTTTCAAGCGCTCCCCCATTGCTCAAAAGAAACAACCATTTTTCACCAGCTATCTATGAGGCCGGTGCGTTTCTCAAACTGAAAAACCCGGGAACGCGATCATTTCATTCCTTGATCGATTGTTTTTCACCAGCCTTCTATAGGGCTGATTGACTTGCGCAACCCTTTTCCGAATCGTTTCTCAAGTAGAAAAAACTTGTTGCATCAGCCGCTATGTTCACGCCTTCCATCATCTGCCCAATGTGTGTTGCGGGCGCAAGATGCCGCCCGGCGCGCGGCGCTGGCGAACGAACATGTTTTTCGCTTGCGCACAAAGCCGCTCGCCAGCTCCGGGGCAACTCGGCAGAATTCAAGCGGGCCGCAAATGGGGCGTTGCATAGCGGAAGCACGTCTCCAAAATGGCCATATTCGCCTGCTCGTTTTTCCTCTGCGCTTCACGACAAAGCGGATCAAACGCATCGACAGCGGATCGTGGATACTCCCCGCATACATCGACGCCCAATACGTTTTTCTGAAGCAGCAGCCGCCGCAGGCAAGCCAGCAGCACCGAAAGCGGCATCGTTCCGTGATCCCAGTTCGTGACGGCATCTTCGCGGCTTAGCGCATCTTTGTCAATGCTAATATAGACGCTTCTTGTCGGGACGACTTCTAGCAGCGCCCTCGGCCATTCGTCATCGTCAGCAAACGAAAGAACAGTGATGTTCGGGGATAACTGGAGATGATTCGGAGAAAACGTCGGACCAGCGATCACCACCTTCCGCAGCTGCGGATGGTCAAGCGCGCGGGCCACCCATGATCCGCACGACATGAGGAAGCCGTCGCTCGGATCCGCATCGGTATGGTGGTCAAACAACACAAGAGTGAACGGTTCCTGTATTTCTTGCAACAACAAATACGTGACATAATGATAGTTACCGCTCCCGATCAGCACCGCCCCGCGGGTTCGCCGTCGGCGCAGCCGACGTTCGATTTCAGCGAGCGCAGTCTGGCTGCAATACAAATTCGTTTCCGGCACGTCAGCGAGGTCCACCCACTCGTGCGGAAAACGAAGCAGCCGCGTTTGCGGCCGATACGTGCCATCGAGATGCAACAAAGCGACACCATTTCCTTGAAACCCCATTTCCCTTCACCTTTCCTTTCGTCGAACGGTCCGTCAACGCTTCTAGGTGTGGATGAGTCCAAGATGTGTCCGTTTCTATTATACAAAAAAAAGCGAAATAGTTCCGTTCTGATGCTTCGGTCATGTACAATATAGAAAACAGCAAAAGGAGGGACTTCGCGTGCAACCGATCGATGCCGCCGTCGTGCAAGAGGCGCTGAACCGCTTGGCCAACCGCGATGTGTACATTCATTTGGAGACGACGAACGGGGCGTACGCTGCTCACCATAATGAAGGGTTTTTTTCTGCCGGCGCTTTCATCCGCAACGCCCGCATCCGCTTCACCCGCGGCAAAATCACCGGATTAGGGCCGTACCGCATCGGGCTGAAGCTAGACATCGGCTGGGTGTACGCCGAAGGGTTAACCCATTGGGAATGGACGAAAGAAGAACAATTGCTGTTAGCGGGACATGACTATGAAGGAAAACTGGCTGTCGCCCTTGAACTGAGCGGCAAGCCGTTTGCCTAAGGAGGGCTTCCGATGAACGAACGACATGTACTCGTTGTCTTTCCCCATCCGGACGATGAGGCGTTCGGTGTCTCGGGAACGATCGCCCAGCATGCGCAAAGCGGCACACCGGTTACATACGCCTGCTTGACGCTTGGCGAAATGGGGCGGAATATGGGCGTGCCCCCGTTTGCCAATCGCGAAACGCTGCCGTTCATTCGTAGACACGAACTCGAAGAAGCATGCCGCGTTCTCGGCATTCATGATTTGCGCTTGCTCGGCTATCGTGATAAGACGATCGAGTTTGAGGATGAAGAAGAGCTGGCGGACCGAATCGCCGCCATCGTGGCGGAAACGAACCCATCGCTTGTCATTACGTTTTATCCCGGCTACAGCGTCCATCCCGATCACGATGCATGCGGAGAAGCCGTCATTCGCGCGTTGAAGCGATGGCCCAAAGAACAGCGGCCGACCGTGTATTGCGTCGCTTTTGCCAAAAACTGCGAGCAGGAGCTCGGCCAACCGGACATCATCCGCGATGTCAGCTCGGTCATCGACACCAAACTCGCCGCCATACGCGCCCACCGCTCGCAAACCGAAGGGCTGATGCAGGCGGCCGCGACGCGCGGCGACGCGCTCGCGTGGCTGAAAACGGAGCGATTTTGGACGTACCGCTGGGATGATTAACAGAAGGAGCGGATCTATACAGTCTAAAAAGGGGATCCCAATGCAACCGATCCCCTTTTCGTTTCGCGCCCGCGTGGGAACGATGCCCATCTAGCCGCTGTCTTGGCTGAAGCTTAGAAGGTTGGGGAAAAACCGCTGTCACACGCCGAGCGGCTGCATTTTCATTCAGAAAAGAAAACTGATTCTGCAAGGTTTCTCTAATTGAGAAATGGGTGGAATCAGTAGTATTTTGCACGAAATCGCCAGTCTCTTAGAAGGCTGGTGAAAAAACGCCGATCCCTTTATCAATGAGAGAACGCGCGAAAAGCAGGGCCGATGCATCAGGGTTTTTCTAGTTGAGAAATGACATGGCCAAGCCGTATCTAGAAGGTTGGTGAAAAACCACTGTTTTCCTTGATCAATGATTGAACGTGTAAACATCAGGGCTGATGGAACAAGTTTTTTCTACTTGAGAAACGATTGGGAAAAGCGGTTGAGCAAGTAAATCACCGGCCTTCTAGGATTAATAGAAACTAACCGCTGCAGCCAGCGCTCCTTTCAACACGGTGACCGCTTCGCCTTCGAGTTGCCCCCGCTCCCCCGCTACCGTCACCCGCACAACGCCGCCGCTAGTTGTCAAAAAAGAAATGGTCTCTTCACAGCAACGTTCACCCCGCTCCCATAACACATGGGCGCCCGCTAAGGTCGTATGCCCGCACGGATCGACTTTCCCTTTGGGCGTGAACTAGCGCAGGCGCTAGCCATCTTCGTGTGGAATGAAAAAGAAGGTCTCGGATCAGTTCATCACTGCGGCAACACACTGCATCTATTCGTCCCGAGCCGGCTGCGGCAGCAGACAGGCCGCGGCCGGATTGCCGGCGAACGGCCGAGCGGTGAACGCATCAACAATGTACATTGGGATCTTCATCGTTCCTGTCCTCTCTTTCTCCGCTTCGTTCTTTTTCCTTCGCCAACAAGCCGGCCAACTCCTCATCCCAGCGGCCGTTTTGCCGAAACGAATCCGCAGCGAGCGCCCGAAACAGCCGCTTTCGCCCCTCAGCGTCCGCCACCTCGCGCAGCACGATGGCGCGGGCTCGCTGCAAAAACTCCAAATACGCCCCGTACTCTTCCCCATACCGCTCTTCAAGCTCGCGGCGAATGCGGCGAGCGACCGCCGGGCTTGCCCCTTCAGTGGAGACGGCGATCGTCAGCGGGCCGCGGCGGATGACAGCAGGAACATGAAAATCACATTGTTCCGGAGCATCAACGATGTTCAGCAGCTGTCCCGACGCTGCCGCCTGTGCCACCGCCTCGTTTACTTCGCGGTCGTTCGTCGCTGCGATGACAAGAAACGCGCCGTCCAAGTCATGCGGCGCAAACGTCTTGACGCGCCAGCCAATCATTCCCGCCGCCGCTAACGCTTGCAGCTCCGGTTCAGCTTTGGGAGCGATCATCACCACATCCGCCCCTGCCGCAAGCAGCCCGCGAATCTTCCGCGCCGCCACCTTCCCTCCGCCAACAACGACCGCCCGCCGGCCGCGCACTTGAAGCATCACCGGATATCCCATGGCCCACTGCTCCTCTCGCGATCAACTTTCTTTTTTTCATAGGAAGCTGTTCATTTCATCGTGGCTACGGCTTTACCATGTCATTTTTCAATTAGAAAAACCTTGTTGTAGTGATCCTGCTTTTCACTCATTCTCCCATTGATGAAGGGAATCAGCAGTTTGTCACCAGCCTTATAGGAGACCGGTGATTGAAGGGAGCAAGCCGCTGATCAAGCCCGTTTCTCCAATAGAAAAACCTCGTCGCATCAGGAACACCTTTCAAACGATCCCCTATTGCTCAAAAGAAACAACCGTTTCTCACCAGCCTTATAGGCAAACGTGGAAAAAAGAAGCCGTGCATGAGACACGGCGTTTTCCCTAATATTACATCACCCTTGTGCAACCCTTCCAATACCAACCGATGTACATCGAACCTCCCATGTTTATTGAGAAAACTCGTTCAGCGGAATTTTTCCTCGATGCGCCGCCCGTAATCGCGCAGCGCCTTGGTGTTCGTCGGCTGCCGCTTTTTCATCAGTTCCGCAAAGCGGAGTTGTTTTTCCGTCCATTTTTTCGTCAGTTCTTGTTTTTTCTCGTCGTCCTCGCAACAGCGAAGCAAATCTTCAAGCGTCATCAGTTCTTTTCGCAATTTTGTCTCTTCCGTCACATACCCGGCATTTTTCAGCAACAAATACCCGAGCCGCAACTCTTCGGGAATATGGGAAATATCCTCAAGTTCGAGCGGCTTTCCAAAACCAGGCAAATGATCAAACTCGCCGTTGTCCATCGCCTCGCGAATTTTCTCCTCAGCAATGCGCCAAAATCCATCCATTTCACGTCAGCTCCTGTGTCTGCCGCCTCGCATGCTGCTCGGTTAAAAAACGAACCAATTCCTCATACGGAAGCGGCGGGGAAAAATAATACCCTTGCGCCTCATCGCACCGTTTTCCTTGCAAGTAAGCCGCTTCAGTCTCTGTTTCTACCCCTTCAGCCAGCACTTTTACACCTATATTATGCCCGAGGCGGATAATGGCGGGCAAGATGACATCTTTTTTTCCTTGAATATGCTGGACGAACGAGCGGTCAATTTTCAACCGGTCGATCGGCAAATCGGTCAGGTAGCTGAGCGAGCTGTAGCCGGTGCCGAAGTCGTCCATGCTGATCGTTACCCCGAGCGCTTTTAGCTTCGGCAGGATATCGAGCGCGCGTTCAGTATCCATCGTCATTCGCTCCGTAATTTCCAAATCTAAATGGTGCGGTGGCAATCCGATCTCATCGAGCAGGCGAGCCAATTTATCCACAAAACGGCGGCTTTCGAATTCGTACGGCGATAAGTTGACGGAGACAGACAAGTGGGGAAACTGGCTGAGCAGCTGCTTCGTCTGCCGGCATGCCGTACGCATAACCCACTCATTGATCGGAATGATCATGCCGGTCTGCTCTGCCAAAGGAATAAACAGTGACGGCGGAATCATCCCTTTTTCCGGATGACGCCAGCGAATGAGCGCCTCCATGCCGATCACGCTTCGGTCGTGCAGCCGAATTTGCGGCTGGTAGTACAATTCAAACTCGTCCCTCTCAAGCGCCCGCCGCAAGTCGCGTTCCATCGCCATGTTTTCATGCAACCGATTGGCCATCGGCTCGGTAAAAAACACAAAATCACTGACTGCTTTTTTCCGTACTTCATAGCGGGCGATGTCCGCTTTGCGGATCAACGTTTTCGCTTCTTCCCCATCTTTTGGGTATATGCTAATGCCAGCGTTCACCGTGATGTACAATTCGATTCCGTTGACTATAATCGGCTCATCGGCTACCTCGACGAGTTGCTTCGCCATTTCCTCCGCCTTTTCCAGCGAGCTGTCTGGAACGACAGCGAGGAATTCATTTCCGCTCCAGCGCCCGATGATCATCCCCGCCTTTTCTTTCCACACCTGCGCCAAGTACAGCAATACTTCATCGCCGACGGCATATCCGTAAAAATCGTTGATCGTCTTAATGCCAGACACTTCAAAAAAAATAATTGCTGCTTCCTGGCCGTTTCGTTTCGCCTGCGCCAAGCAGCGTTCGACGGTCTTGTACATCGCTTCTTTATTGGGCAGGCCTGTCAGCTCATCATGATTGGCAATGTATCGAATCCGCTGTTCCTTCTGTTTTTGCTCCGTCAAATCACGGACAGCGGCCACCGTCACATTTTCCCCTTCGTAGTCATAGCGGCGGCGCACGATTTCCGCTGGAAACACCGTCCCGTCTTTCCGACGCAGGTCCATCTCCAGACGTTCGCGCTCCTCATGCGGCTGGCTGAACTTGATAGAGCCGTGAACGATCAATTCATCGATCGGCAAATGAATGAGCTCGCTTTCTGCATAACCGAGCAGACGGCAGGCCGCTTCGTTGACTTCAATAATCCTCCCGTTTGCGTAAACAATAATGCCTTCCATCGTCATTTCCGCCAAGCGCCGCAACCGATGCTCGTTGGCCGCCAGCCTCTTTTTGTAAGCGGCGAACGCCTTCCGCTCCATTTGTTGATGCAAAGCAAGCAAATAAATGGCAGCAGCGATAAAATAAACGGCCATCATCATACCCATCGCTTTTTGCCGCTCTTTTTGCAGCCGATGTTCGTATATCGCGGCATCATAATCGATGCCAACGACGGCGTCGACCGTCCCATCCGCACGGCGCACCGGCATAAACGCGCTGATGCTCCTTCCCCATTTATCGGTCGTTGGGCGCGGCTGCATCGCAAAGTGGCCGCCAAATGCCTTGTCGATTTCCGGAACATCATAGCGATAAATCGTTCCGGGCGACACCGCTTGTTCCTTGTCGCTGTCAATGCGCCCGTTTCGATTGTAATCTGTCGGCGGCGCGACGACAAAATACAGTTGGCCGTTTTTATTCTTTTTCATCGTGTATATGCTCAGCACGCGGCCGCGGGATTGCCAGCGCTCCAGCGCGGCGATGATCCCGTCATACACAGGCAGACGGTCTGCGTGCTCATCGAGGCGCTCATGCCCCATAGCGGCCAAATCGCCGGCGACCATGGCCGCCACTTGCTTCGCATTTTCCTCGTATTCGCGATGCTCATGCTGTTCCATATAATGAATATAGCCCTCTCCAGCCCCGAGAAACAAAAGAGAAACCATGGCAAAACCTGTCGTCAACTTCGGCGCAGCTCGCCACGGCATCCGTTTCCAATGTCGTTTCGCCATCCAATGCCCATATATATAGACAACACCCGTTATCAACAACCATCCGAAGACATAGAACGCATATTCTATATGATTCGACATGATTCATCACCGCCACCTATTTTTCGACTCTCCTCTTTTTTTCAATTATACGGCGGCATTCCCTGTTTTCGCCCCCCTCCCCCGTTCCTATTCATTCGACAGCTTGCGACATTCATACACAGAGCATAGGACAATAGTGTCAAACAAGCGAGGCGTTGCTACAGGAAAGGGGGGACGATCAATGGCGCACAAAGAAGCACGTCGGTAGGATGAATCATTAGGACGAAGTACTATATCTGTAACTGTATTGTAACATTATTTAATTCAACTGTAAAAAACAACACAGCTTTCCTCTGCTATACTAGAAACGTCGAAACGAAACGGAGTTTGTCGGGGGTTAGGAAATGATGAAAAAATGGCTCACGTTTTTGTCGGTATCGATAACCTTTCTTTTTTCCTCCTTCTTTGTAAACACTTCCAACATAGATGCTGCCGCCAATAAAACGCGGCTCATCGCTGAAGCGAAAAAACTGTTGGGCACCCCTTACCGCTATGGCGGCACAACACCCAAAGGATTCGATTGTTCTGGATTTGTCTACTACACCCATAAAAAAGTGGGCGTTATCTTGCCGCGCTCTTCGAAAGCAATGTATCAAAAAGGTACATACGTACATAGGTCGAAATTGCAACCCGGCGATTTGGTGTTTTTCAACACATCAAAGGGGGGAAAAGGCGTCTCCCATGTAGCGATTTATATCGGCAACAATCAAGTCATCCACGCTGTATCGCGCGGTGTGAAAATCGACAATTTGAATAGTCCGTATTGGAAGCCGAAGTATATGGGAGCCAAGCGGCTGTAACGTTTGTCTTATAACAGCATAGAAAGCAGGTGAAAACCGGCTGATCCCCCTTAGTCAATCGGTAAATCGGTAAATGAGCGGAAAGCAGGACCGATGCAACAAGATTTTTCTAATTAGGAAATAACATGTCTCCTCACCAAAAGTTGTACTTGATTTTTTCATAACATACCCTTACTTATATGTCCAAGAATTATGTTTTGCATACACTTGTTCAGAGAAGTGTGCCGTCTGTCAAGTACATGTTGTAGTGATGAACCAATACCATTGCAAAGCCAGATCCCCGATTACATCACCAGCCTCATAGAGTGATTTCAAAAAAAAGCGGCTCTCCGCAATCGGAGAGCCCATATTTATTCATAGGGGATCGGGGGAATACTTGGAAAACGTTACGCTATTATTCCTTTCCCCTTTTTTCATTTTTTATACACAAAAACAAAAATTTTTCTTTCCTTCATCAGCTACGCCGCCGATCCCCCCTCGTGTCTCCCACCTCACCGTCATAAACAACTGTTTCGTGTCGAATGTTATAGATGATGGGCTGTCTGTTCATCGAACTTGGCAAAAGAGAGGTGTTTTGGTTGTTTGTTTCTTCAGAGCTCGGCATTGACTTAGGCACGATGAATGTCCGGCTGTTTAGCCAAACGAAAGGGCTCATTTTTGACGAACCAGCGGCGGTCGCCTATCATCGCCAAGCGGACAAGCTCATCGCTATCGGCCAACGAGCAAAAACGATGATCGGCAAAGCCCCGGCCCACGTCGAGGTCACCTATCCATTGCAACATGGCGTGATCGCCGATTTTGAGCGCGCCAAAACGTTGTTGCAGGAAGTGTTTAAACAGTCTAGCAGACAGCTTGGCCTCTCCTTCAAAAAACCGAACGTCGTCATGAGTGTCCCGTTTCACGCCACCTCCGTCGAGCGCCGTTCTTTTTACGAAATCGCCAAACATTGTGGAGCCAAACATATTCACCTGATTGAAGAGCCGGTAGCCGCAGCCATTGGCGCGGATTTGCCGGTCGGTGAGCCTGTCGCCAATGTCATCGTCCACTTGGGAGCCGGAAAAACGGAAGCCGCGATTATTTCGTTTGGCGGCGTCGTTGCCTGCCGCTCGCTCCGCATCGGCGGCAACCAGCTTGATGAAGACATTATGCAATATGTTCGCCAGCGCTACAATTTGTTAATCGGTGAACAAACCGCTGAACAAGTGAAAATCGAAATCGGCAGCGCTCCCGGGACGTCTTTGACACAAGGAATGACGATTCATGGCCGCGATGTGGTCACCGGATTTCTTAAAGCCATTTCTCTTGATCCCGCCGAAGTGCAGCATGCCTTGAAAGAATCGCTTCTGCAAATCGCCGAAGCCATTCGCGCCGTCCTTGAGGAATGCCCGGCCGAACTGAGCGGCGATATTATCGACCGCGGCATCGTTCTCACTGGGGGCGGGGCCTTGCTTCGCGGCATGGAACAATGGCTTGGCGCCATGCTGCATGTGCCGGTGTATGTGGCCCCCAACCCGGCCGAGGCGGTCGCCATCGGCACCGGCAAAGCGCTGCGGGCGATGCCGAAACAGCTCGGCGCGGCGCTGTAGCGCGCTCCTTTCTCCCAAAAACGAGCGAGCCGCCGCCTGATGCAGGTGGTCTTCGCCTTTCATCATGAAAACCGTGTGTCACCGTTTGGCCACACCGCCCATGAGCGCAACGGAAAGCTTCGCCACCATCACGAAAAACCCCGCTTCCATGGCGGGGCTTTTCGTTGAACATCGGACTTGTTGATAGCGGAAAAGGGGCCGGGCTTGGCGCCTCGCTTCCGGGCCAAGCCTCATCCCCCTTTGTTCCCGTCTATGGAATCATCCACGACAATACCGTCGATTGCAAGTATACAAGAATGCCGATCAAAATGATTAAAAATACGCTATGTTTGACCGTAAAGCGGAACAAGTCGGATTCTTTGCCCGTTAAGCCGACGGCCGCGCAGGCAACGGCGATCGACTGCGGCGAAATCATTTTCCCGACGACGCCGCCGGAGGAGTTGGCCGCCAACGCCAGCACTGGATCCATGCCGATCGATGTCGCCGTCACTTTTTGCAAGTTGCCAAACAACAAATTCGACGATGTATCGGAGCCGGTGATAAACACGCCAAGCCAGCCTAAAATCGGCGAGAAGAACGGGAAGAACGACCCTGTTTTCGCCAGCGCCATCCCGAGCGTCGTGCTCATACCCGATGAGTTGGCGATATAGGCAAAGCCGACGACCGAAGCGATGGTGATAAGCGGGTATTTCAGCTCATTCAACGTTTCCGCAAACGTCCGCGCCCACTCTTTCCATGAAATGCCGACAATGAACTTGCTCACGACCGCAGCGAGCAAGATGGCCGTGCCGGCCGCCCCAAGCAGCTCAAGCTTATACACCGCCGCAATCGGTTGGCCGCTCGCGTTCAAAATTTGGTTGTTCAACCCCGGCACCGGCGGCATAAACGTTAAATGCGAGCCAATCGCATTGACGGCCTTCAGCAACCCGTTCGTTCCTTCATAGTGGCCGGTGAGCGCCGCCTTCACTTGCGGGATGCCCCAAAGCGAGATCAAAGCTGTCAGCACGAGAAACGGCGACCACGCGCGGAACACTTCCCCGCTGCTGTGCGTTGTACGAACCGCTTGCCCGGCAGCCGCCACCTCCGACTCGGTCGCAAAGCGGAATATGCTTTTCGGCTTCCAATAGTGCAAAAAGACAGCCAACGCGACGATCGACACGAGCGAGGACAAAATGTCCGGCAGCTCCGGTCCTAAAAAGTTCGACGATAAATATTGCGTCAGCGCGAACGACACACCGGAGACGATGATGGCTGGCAGCACCTCAACTATTTTTTTCCATCCCGCCATAATGAGGACGAGATAGAACGGGATGAACACCGATAAAAATGGCAGCTGCCGCCCGACCATTTTTGAAATTTCCATCGCCGGCACGCCGGTCGGCCCTTCCATCGAGATGATCGGAATCCCGACCGCCCCGAACGCCACCGGAGCCGTATTGGCGATCAAACAGAGGCCCGCAGCGTAAAGCGGGTTGAACCCTAATCCAGCAAGCAATGCGGCCGAAATCGCCACCGGTGCGCCAAACCCGGCTGCCCCTTCCAAAAACGCCCCGAACGAAAAGGCAATGAGCAGCGCCTGTAGCCGCCGGTCTTCGGTGAGCGAAATGACCGAGTTGCGAATGATGTCAAAATGGCCGGTCTTCACTGTCAGCTTATATAAAAAGACAGACGTAATGATGATCCAGCCGATCGGGAGCAATCCGTACACCGCGCCTTGCGTCACCGACATGACCGCTTTTCCGGCCGGCATCCTGTAAGCGATTACAGCCAATACAACAGCAAGCAGCAACGTCGTCAGCCCCGCAACATGCCCTTTCATCCGTTTGACGGCCAACGCCCAAAAGAAATACAAAATCGGAATGAGTGCGACAATCGCCGATAACCAAAGCTGATCAGCAATTGGCGTAAAATCTTGCTTCCACATGCGGTTTTCTCCTCCCCTTTGTGCCCGACTTGCGGCGTCTGCAAATAATCACCCACTTATTTTCCCTTTCACTCTTCTAGTCATCAGATGACCGGATAATAGAGCTATCTGTCTCAAATTATAAAAGCGTTTTCAACAAAAGACAATAGGTATTTTTCTATTTTTTCGAACTTTCGATCGTTATGTTTCCTCACGCCGATGTTGACAGGCAGCGGGGATGACCATCCTGCTTGTCGATACGGTCAAAGTTTCTTGACGATGTTGACGACAACCCAGCCCGTCGCCTTCACACTTCGCCATGCGCGATGATGGAATGACTGGTTTTCCACGAACCGCTGACGCCCTCGTCTACCGGCAACAAAAAGCGCTTGTCTCGAGCGATGATGCTGTATCATAATAGACAGTGCAGGAGCTTTCCTTCCTCACAATCGGAAAGCTACTTTAATCGTATTTGAGGTGGATCCATTGGCATTTAAACGGATTAAAACAAAAAAAATTTACGAAGAAGTGGCGGAAGCCATTTTTGATATGATTAAAAACGGAGAGCTAAAACCTGGTGATAAACTCGATTCCGTGCAGCAGCTGGCCGAGCAGTTTCAAGTCGGACGGGCGGCCATTCGCGAGGCGCTCACCGCCTTGAAAGCGATGGGACTGATCGAGCTCAAACACGGGGAAGGAACGTATGTACGCGAGTTTGACCCAACGGTGATGACGTTTCCTTTATCGATTGCCGTCTTAATGAACAAAGAAGATATTTGGCATTTGCTTGAAGTGCGCAAACTGCTCGAGGCAGGCGCCGCCTCGCTCGCCGCCGCCAAGCGGACAGACCGCGACCTCGATGCGATGACCGAAGCGCTTCGCCAAATGAAAGAAGGGATTGGCAGCGATGAGCTTGGTGAAAAAGCGGATCTGGCCTTCCATATGGCGATTGCGGCGGCGTCGCAAAATCCGATGTTGATGAGTATTATGAACAGCGTTTCCGGCATGATCGTCGAAACGATGCGGGAGACGCGCCGCATATGGCTGTTTTCGAAACAAACGACGACCGAAAAGTTGCTTGCCGAACACCAAGCCATTTTCGAAGCCATCCGCGACCAAAATCCGGACGCCGCCCGGGCGCGCATGCTGGAGCATTTGACCAATGTCGAAAACGTGCTGCGTCGCTACATTCGCACTCAGCAACCGGACTGAGTGCGTTTACTGTGAAAATCCCGCCGGCAAGCGATCATTTTCACCCCCGGGTGGAGGACAGACCGCCGCCCATGGATCTTTCCGTAAAAATGCAGGACTGACGCGAGATTTTCATGCTTGGGTGGAGGACAGACCGCCGCCCATGGAACGTTTCCATGAAAAAAATCCTTTCTAACGTAGATTGTCCGTTAGAAAGGATACCGCGTTTTTAGTGATACACAAAGACCAAAATTCTTAACTTGATGGGGATAGGGGCACCCTGTTTGTCTCTTAGGGCATGGAAATTACTGTAACAAAAAAATACTCATCTACAGTTTATTTAATACTATCATTTACATTTATTATAATTTTTCCCGAGTGCATACGATTCTCCATTAGTGCATGAGCATTAGAAATTTCGCTTAACTCAAATACATGACCTATTTTTATTCTTAAATCCCCCTTCGAGATAAGTCGAATAACAGAATCTGCAATATGTTTTAAGTATTCTGGCCGCTCTTTTCTGGTTGTTCCCAAGCTGAAGCCGAGAACAGAACGACAACTTGCATGAACCTGATTTGTTAGAAATGTTCCCGGCTTCCCACTAGAATTACCAAAATGAATAAGACGCCCATAATTAGCTAAACAGTTCATACTCTGTTCAGAAACAGTACCGCCAACCGAATCTAAGATAACATTTACTCCTTGGCCATCTGTTCGTTCTTTTACTTCCCTAACAAAATTTTCATACGTAAATACTTCATCTGCTCCTGCATCTATTGCAATAAATGCTTTTTCTATATTTCCAACACTCCCAAATATTTGTTTAGCACCGAATATTCTTGCCAACTGAATAGCTGTAGTGCCAACACCCCCAGATGCAGAATGAATAAGTACGCTTTCTCCTTCTTGGATACGTGCCAAGTATTTCAGCAACGCATAGGATAAAAAACTGACAATCGGACATGCTGCCGCTGTCAACATATCCATATTATCTGGAATAGGAAATACAAGTTTTTCATCAGCAACAACATACTCCGTATAAGAACCATTTGATGGAAAAGCTATAACTCTTTGACCGACAGATATACTTTTCACTTGTTCCCCTACTTCAACAACAATACCTGCAGCATCTAGACCGAGAATTAACGGAAATTCTCCTTTAGCTTTTTTCCCTGTCCTATTTTTGATATCAGCGAAATTTAAACTTGTTTTGCTAACAGCAATAATAACTTCATTTGGTTTGGGTTTCGGTTCTTCTATGTCTTTTAATTTTAATACTTCTACTCCACCAAATTCCTCAATCACAACCGCTTTCATTACTAATTCACTCTCCTTACCATACATTTGTATATACATGCAACATGAAGAGTTCACCTCTCCGTTATCCTGTACACCCTAAGCGCTGTATCATTTCTTCCAAAGATCCTAAGGCCACGGGAGAGGAAGCTCGTTGCAGGAGAAGCCAAATGTTCATTTTTCAATGAGCATATATATAGTTTTCTGGGATCAAATCTAACCTTCATTCCAATTTCAGAATCGATAAGCTCTCGTGAACTAGTCGCCATTCCTTCTGGTGTAACATCTTTCCATCCTTTATTGATTAATTCCTCAGGATCCTTTGGCAAGTTATTTGTAGAAAATTTCGCTTTACCTGTACCCTTAATGGAAGAATTACTTGACTTGGGTTCCCTTGGGTGTAAAGGATTCATTCGACAGTGCAAACAAAAAATCCTCCCGATTTTCATCGGAAGGGGCCGAAATGTCAGGAATACTCAACAACCGTGCTAATCTTTCGTTCTTCGTTTTTTATATAAAGCCAGACCAATTATAGAGGCAACCACTCCGCTGCTAAAACTCACTCTAAGTACATTTATAATATATTCAGGTATTTCTTTATACTCTGTTGCCGTCACCCCTCCTGTCATATAGGTTACTGTTTTATAGGGGACAAATATCAAGGCTAAAGTGATTCCTATGACAAAACCGTACATAAAACCTTTTTCAATAAAATTATTCAATATGCATTTCTCCCCTCTATTAAAGTTTTGAACTAATGAGCATTTTTATTACAATAATTTCCACACTCTAAAAAACAAACACGTACCCCTTAGGAGACATCGAGCTGTTTTTGGTAGTTAAAGCGTCGACAAGATGAACGAGAGGCTTGATGACCGGCTTCGAGAAATCAAGCGCCAATCCCAGCATCATGAAAAACTTGTGGATTCCTTGATGATGTGCTCATCGATTCATGAGATATGAACCTGCTTGTGGGTAGTTGGTAGCACACTGATTCTAACCAAGGAATCGGGTTCATGCCTCCTTTTTTGTTTGGTTGTCAATTTATGTTAGCAAATTTGCTCATCTACAGTCAACTTATATCGATGTTGACATTAACTTATTGACCATGGCTAGCGATCCGCAGCACGATCAAAGAAAATATCCTCCAACGTCGCTTTTTCTACTCTTGCTTCATATATATCAATATTTTGACCCGACAAATAATGAATCAGCTTTGGAATGTCTGATTCCCGCCAAAGCTCACAACATAAATAGTCACCCGATGTTTGCACATTGGAAATAAAATCGCCGACATCGCGTTTTAACAAGTGCACAATAGAATGCTGCTCATCTTTCTTTATTTTTATCAATAACTGAATCGCTCGTTTATACATCCCTCTTAACTGTTCCATCGTCCCAATTTTCGAAATGACCCCGTCTTCCATAATCGCAATCGTATCGCATATTTTTTCTACTTCAGAAAGATTATGTGATGTTAGAAAAATCGTCATATCATTAGAAGCAAGTTGCTGAATAAGTTGCTGAATTTCGGCAGCCGATTCCGGGTCCAGACCAGAAGTCGGTTCATCGAGAAATACAACTGACGGTGTTCCTATGATCGCTTGGGCAATCCCAAGCTTCTTTTTCATACCAAATGAGTAACTGCCGACCTTTTTCTTCTCATGCCCTTTCAATCCTACACTATCTAATATAGTCAACGCATCAACCTTTTTGAGTTTCACGTTTTTCAATTTCGCAAAAAAGGTTAGATGTTCTAAAGCTGTGAAATCATAATAATAGTTTGCCGCATCGGGCATAACACCGATCATCTTCTTAATCTCGTTCATTTCTTTGTTCGTTTTCCCGCCAATCACAAAACTCCCTTCGCTAGGAAGCGTAATTCCTGTGAGCATGTTAATGGTCGTTGTTTTTCCTGCTCCGTTTTTGCCTAAAAAGCCGAAAATTTCGCCCTTTTCTACATCAAAAGTAACCCCTTTAACGACATAATGATCTTTAAATTTCTTTTTTAGGTTATGAACTTGTATCATTTTCATTACAAATCTCTCCTTTTAAATACCGCTAAGGCGATTAGCAGCATAAGCGCCGCGAAACAAGCAGGGACAAAAGTATAATAGCTTCCTTTCATAATGTAGTAATAAGGCAACACATATTTAACAATTTTTAAAACAAATTGCTTAGATGCGATAGACCATATCCCTAACACCGGTATAGCAATCCCTAATAAAATAGCAATGAATGTAGTATGGGATGGTTTTTTTACCACCAATGAAAGCAATATCGTCACACCGATAGCGTAGGCAAGAAAAGAGATCATTTTCAGAAAATCAAAAACAAACAGTTGTCTCGCAAACAAAGCAATGACAGTAAATGAACTTAGCACACAGACGAACCAAAACAAAAAAATCCCTAGAAACTTTCCAATTACAATGGCATTTCTTGAAGACTTTGTAACTAAAAAACGAATTGTCTGATTTTCCACTTCCCGATTTATCACATCATGGGATAACGATAAGACAAAGAGAAACCCAAAAAACATCACAAGTGCACGAATGCTGGAGACATACACGGATTCGCCTTGATCTTGTTGCAATAATTCTAAGTTATTGCTGAAAAATTTAGACGCGGCAAAACTCACAATCAGAAAAAACAAAATCACAGCAATCGACTTAAAGCTTTTAAATAAGCTTTTAAATTCTTTTTCAATAATGGCTCGCATGAATCATCACCTACTTTGTTCTCTTTTTCGAACTAAGCACAGAAACGAAAAGTACTGCAACAATAGCGATCAATATAAGTAACGGAAAATAATCATCTACAGTTCACGTATAAACTAATGATATTCATGCCATTGTATTGTCCTTAAATCATCATATTGTTCATCTTTAGAAAAGCCATAGTAATATTTTGGCTTTTTGTCGGAAGAAAGAGCTATTGGGTTGATATCTCTTTCATTAAACTTCCCTTCCCAGTAAAAAATCTCGATATTCCCCAAATGCATTGGACGCAAAAATCTTTCTCCATCCGGACCAGCTTCAACATATTTAATCTTATTTGTATTTGTTTTAAAAGCCAACATAAGTATATTAATGGTTTGATCATTTATCTTGGCGTAGCCCACCGTTTCAATATCATTTTTTAGATTCGATTGATAATTAAAGGCTATCTCACTTTTCCATAATGGACCAAAAGGCTTAGATATGACAGTTTTATAGGATTGATCGTTATCTCGAAAAATATATATTTTGTTTTCACGAGCACTTATTTCTTTTAGTAATATAGCATTCTTGTGTATATAATTGTTTTTCTTAGCAGCATCTAAAGGAGTAAGATATAGATCCCCAAAAGATATCATACATACAAATACAAAAACTACTATAAAGAAGACGATACCTACAAGATTTTTAACAGATTTTCTTTTGTTCATAAAGACCCCTGCCTAATAAAATATGGTATTGTCAAAAGTCTATCCTCCACACTCACGGTTTTCCCTTGAATCTCACACTTCGCGTCCTGAATAAAAATTCGAATTTTGATGCTAC